>NZ_JBFRTU010000001.1:0-44265 GCF_041474275.1 Vibrio sp. 10N.222.52.B7
CGAGATGCGAGATGCGAGAGAGTACGGCAAAGCCAAATTACAGGCAATAAAAAAGGAGAACCGAAGTTCTCCTTTTCTTAAACCTTTAAGCTAACTCTAAATTATAGAGATGCTTTCGCTTTTTCAACTAGAACAGCAAATGCTGCTTTGTCGAATACTGCGATGTCAGCAAGAATCTTACGGTCGATCTCGATAGATGCTTTCTTTAGGCCATTGATGAAACGGCTGTAAGATAGACCATTTTGACGAGATGCCGCGTTGATACGTGCAATCCAAAGTTGACGGAATTGACGTTTCTTGTTGCGACGGTCACGGTAAGCGTATTGACCAGCTTTGGTAACTGCTTGGAAAGCTACGCGGTAAACACGTGAACGTGCTCCGTAGTAACCTTTAGCTTGTTTTAGAACTTTCTTATGACGTGCACGAGCTTGTACACCACGTTTTACGCGAGGCATTATGCTTCTCCTAAACTAAACGAATTTATAAACTAAAAAGAATTAAGCGTATGGCATCATACGTAGAACTTGAGCAACTTCACATTTAGGAAGGATCGAGTTCGGACGTAGCTGACGCTTGTTCTTAGTAGTACGCTTAGTCAGGATGTGACGTTTACCAGCGTGCTTAAACTTAATACCACCAGCAGTTTTCTGGAAACGCTTAGCAGCACCTTTGTTGGTTTTCATCTTAGGCATGATGAATAACTCCGCATTGTTGAGTTGTTAATAACATAGTAATTAGGGCGAATAAAACCCCGCAACCTGAGGCTGCAGGGTTCAATTACTTGCAAAGCCGTTAATTACTTCTTTTTAGGGGCCAACACCATGATCATCTGGCGACCTTCAATTCTCGTTGGGAAAGATTCGACTACTGCAAATTCTTCAGTATCCGCTTTCAAACGATTAAGAACGTCAACACCGATTTCTTGGTGAGCCATTTCGCGGCCACGGAAGCGAATTGTTACCTTCACTTTGTTGCCGTCTTCTAGGAAACCAGTCAGGTTGCGTAGTTTTACCTGATAGTCTCCAATATCAGTTCCAGGTCGGAATTTAATTTCCTTGATCTGAACCTGCTTTTGCTTCTTCTTCTGCTCTTTCGCAGCTTTGCTCTTCTCGAAGAGGAACTTACCGTAGTCCATCACACGACAAACTGGCGGCTCGGCGTTAGGGCTGATCTCTACAAGATCCATACCAGCTTCATTTGCAGCTTCCATCGCTTCAGCGATTGATACTACACCAACAGCTTCGCCGTCTGCGCCAGTTAGACGCACTTCACGAACGCCACGAATGTCACCGTTTAAACGGTGCTGGTTTTGTTTGGCCGGTTGTTGGCCACGTCTTCCGCCTTTAATAGCTATTCCTCCAGATTGAGCTTACGGCTTGAAACCTCGGCTTGGATGTATGAAATAAAGTCATCCACTTTAAATTTGCCAAGGTCCTTACCTTTACGTGTACGTACTGCAATTTCGCCGGCTTCCATTTCTTGGTCACCACACACAAGCATGAACGGTACACGTTTCAAAGTATGTTCGCGGATTTTAAAGCCAATCTTCTCATTTCTCAAGTCTGCTTTGACTCTAAATCCACTTTTTTGCAGTTTTTTCGTAATTTCTTGTACATATTCAGACTGTTTGTCTGTAATGCCCATTACAACTGCTTGTTCTGGCGCCAACCACGTTGGGAAGAAGCCAGCGTATTCTTCAATAAGAATACCAATGAAGCGTTCTAGTGAACCTAAAATCGCGCGGTGGATCATAACTGGCGTGTGACGCTCGTTATCTTCACCTACGTAAGTAGCACCTAAACGTTCTGGTAATGCAAAATCGAGCTGCACTGTACCACATTGCCAAGCGCGGTCCAAACAATCATGCAAAGTAAATTCAATCTTAGGTCCGTAGAACGCACCCTCGCCTTCTTGAATCTCGTATGCAATGTCCATTGCCTCTAGCGCTTGCTTAAGGTCAGCCTCTGCACGGTCCCACATTTCGTCTGAACCTACACGCTGTTCTGGACGAGTAGATAGCTTAACAACGATGCTTTCGAAGCCGAAAGTTGTGTAAGTATCGTAAACCATTTCAATACAAGCTTTAACTTCTTGTTGAACTTGGTCTTCAGTACAGAATACGTGAGCATCATCTTGAGTGAAGCCACGAACACGCATAATGCCGTGAAGTGCGCCAGACGGCTCGTTACGGTGACATGAGCCGAACTCAGCCATACGTAGCGGTAGATCACGGTAAGATTTCAAACCTTGGTTGAAGATTTGAACGTGACCAGGACAGTTCATTGGCTTGATAGCGTATTCACGGTTCTCTGAAGAAGTAGTGAACATCGCTTCAGCGTACTTATCCCAGTGACCAGAGCGTTCCCAAAGAACACGGTCCATCATTAATGGGCCTTTAACTTCTTGGTAATCGTACTCAGTCAGTTTTTGACGAATAAATACTTCTAGCTCACGGAAGATAGTCCAACCGTTGTGGTGCCAGAACACCATGCCTGGTGCTTCTTGCTGCATGTGGAATAGGTCAAGCGCTTTACCGATTTTACGGTGGTCACGTTTAGCCGCTTCTTCTAGGCGCACAAGGTGAGCTTTAAGTGCCTTCTTGTCGTGGAATGCAGTGCCGTAGATACGTTGAAGCATCTTGTTGTCACTGTTACCACGCCAGTATGCACCCGCTACGTTAAGTAGAGTGAAGTGCTGGCAGAAGCTCATGTTAGGCACGTGTGGACCACGACACATATCGATGTATTCTTCGTGATGGTACAGGCCTGGACGATCGTCTTTAGAAACGTTCTCGTCCAAGATTTCAATCTTGTAAGTCTCGCCGCGAGCTTCGAATGCGTCGCGCGCTTCCTGCCAGCTAACTTTCTTCTTAACAACCTGGTATTTGGTCTTCGCTAGCTCTTTCATGCGCTTTTCGATCTTTTCTAGATCGTCTTGCGTTAGAGAGTGCTCAAGATCGATATCGTAGTAGAAACCGTTATCGATAGTAGGACCGATCGCCATTTTCGCTTCTGGAAAAAGCTGCTTAACCGCGTGGCCTAAAAGGTGAGCACAAGAGTGACGAACGATCTCAAGGCCATCAACTTCATCTTTAGCTGTGATGATTTCTAGGCTTGCATCGTTTTCGATAAGATCACAAGCATCAACACGCTCGCCGTCTACACGACCAGCAATGGTAGCTTTCGCAAGACCAGGACCGATTGATAGGGCAACATCTAGAGTTGATACAGGGTTGTCAAATTGACGCTGACTACCGTCAGGAAGAGTAATAATTGGCATTATTTGTCCTTTACAGTGGTGTTGCACACCAAGCAACACATGAAAATGTTTAATATATGTCTTTCAATCAACGAGTACGCTGATTGGGGATATATGCATAATAAATATACCCACATAGAAGCAAATACAGATGCCCCATTTGTGAGTAGCCAAACATTGTAACGAAATAATATGAAATGACAATGTTAGTCCCGCAGCACCACAAAACTATATGACTGAAATGTCTCTTCTATATAGATCCTTCTAACGCCTAACCCATAGCTCAATCAGTAATTCGTTGGCTTTATCTACTGTCTCGTCCTAAAATACGTTGACAGTATTTCTACTAAGCCAACAGCATCAGCTGTTGGCTTTTTTCATGCACCTCATTTGGAGTTTTCATCCTGAGACTAAGGTGCGGCCTCATATTGTTATAGGTACTTATAGACTCTTTTACTAGTTGTTTAAGCTCTCCGAGGTTTTTGCACTTATTAAGTAAGAACTCTTGTTTCAGTATTCCATTTACTCTCTCTGCTAATGCATTTTGATAGCAGTCATAACCGTCTGTCATCGAGGGGCTTATGCCGCTACTTTTCAACTTATCTTGATAAACACCGGAGCAATACTGGAGACCACGATCAGAGTGATGGATACACGAACGATGATATTGACGCCCCTTAATAGCCATATCTAGCGCTTTCACAACATCCGTCGCCTTCATTTCGTTGCTCAGCTCGTAGCCCATAATCTTCCGACTAAACGCATCAGTTACCAATGAGAGATAGTGAATGCCTTCATCTGATTGGATATAGGTAATATCACTTACTAACACACCCTCTGGAGTGCATGGTTTGTAGTTCTTTAATAAGTTCGGATGTTTTTTCATCCAATGCTTACTGTTTGTCGTTTTCGTAAAACTACGTTTAGGTCTTACCAATAACCGTTCATCACGTAAGTAGTTGAAAAGAGCATCCCGACCTAACTTGATACCTTGTTCTTGCAACTTTGGCTTAAGTAAAAAGTAGAGCTTTCTAGTGCCAACCCGAGGCATATAACGTCTAATATCCAACACCATTTGTTTGATGGGTTTAAGTTCCAACTGGCGATGAACAGCTCGCTTTTCTCGTTGATAAACACTTTGTCTCGTTATCCCGCATAGCTTACATACTCGAACTAAACTTATTCCTTCTTGTTCTTGAAGGCTTCTTGCTCCTTGGTGAGGTACTTTTTTCTGAGGCTAGTTCCGTGTTCAGCATCAAGAATATCAACCACTCTATTTAAAAAGAGATTCTTGATTTTTTCGTCTTCCAGCTCTTTCTCAAGACGCTTTATTTTCTGTGCTGGTGACTCTTTAGGCTTAGTTGATTGGTGCATGGTATTCATCCTTGGAGTTTGCGCCCAATTCATCTTACCGTGCTTTCGAAGCCAAGTTAAAACAGTTGAACGGCCTTGGATACCATAAATGGTTTGGGCTTGTTTATATGTCATATCGCCTCTTTCTACAGCGGCGACGACCTGTAATTTAAAGCCTAGTGTGTAATCACGCTGAGTGCGCTTAACGTAGGTATTATTTGAAGTAGCCATAATTCGTCCTCAATGTGTAAACACATTTCAGGACGGGACATACAATACAAAAAAGCCGAACGGATAAGTTCGGCTATAGAAATCGTACTGTCTTGTCTCTATTAATAGAAAAAGCGACTACTAACAGAAAGGGAACTACGCACTCATGATTCTTGATACAGCGTTGCGAATGTCTGAGTCGGCCGCATTAGCAGGTAAGCTGAATGAGATGTATTGGTCGCCGCGGAAACTCATTGAGCGGTCGATTTCTGCTAGGCAGTGAACCATTGAACCTTCAACGATGAATGACAGCTCGATCTCTTTATTATTCATGAAGCCGCCGCTGCGAAACTCAATCTCTTGGTAACAACCCGAACGAGAAGCAAAGTTGTTGCCTTTTAAGAAGCCCTTCTCTACGTCAGCTTTCACCATTGCCATACCGGATGCTTCCACGCCTTGGATGATTTTAGCAACTGTTGGCAGTGGGTGTACGGAGATAAAGTCACGGTCTTTAGGGTCAATCGCGAAGCCTATATCTAGGTTGGTTTCAACCCACACATGGCATTGGTTCATTTGTGCGTTCAACGCGGTGACTGGCGTTTCATCATTTAACTTAAGTCGGAATGGAACCAGTTTGGTTTCGCCCGGTTGGATAACGAAAGGCTCTACCGCTTGAATACGACCCAGTGAAAAGGTTTCGTAGCTGGTACTGTCTTCCGTTTCTACTTTTACTTCTGTGTTGAGAACCAAGTTAATCAAGTCGATTTGTTGCTCAACGTCGCCACCAACAATGTGAACATTGCCAGACAACTCTCCACCTTGGAAAACTTCAATATTATCTAAGACAGTATCAACCTTTGCTGCACCGATGCCCAACGAGGCCTTTAATTTCTTAAACATATTATTTCCCTTTCTAATCATCTGATTTACGAATAGTTATTACGTGACAATTTGCGACACTTGCCTCACAGAATCAAGCAATTTGCCCCATCTATGTTGAATAAGGTCACATTGCCCGAGGAAATGTTGAAATCGTGAAAAATTCCGTTACTCTATTTGTATAGTCAAATAAGGTTTCATTATGTCGAAAGCGCCGCTCTACCTTCAGATAAAACAGTTCATAGACGATAATATCAACAGTGGTCACTGGCCAGTGGGTTACCAGATAACCACAGAACTCGAACTCACAGAGCAGTTCAATGTGAGTCGAATGACGGTCAATAAAGCCATTCGAGATCTTGTGTCTGAAGGCAAGCTCATCAGGAAACCAAGACTGGGGACTTTTGTTTGTGAACCCGACGAAAAAGCGCAATCTCCGTTGCTTGATATCAACAACATAGCGCAAGAGATCAAAGACCGAGGCCAAACGTATACTAGCCAAGTTATCAAGCACGATAGTATCAAGGCTGATGAAAGCACGGCTACACGGTTAGGTGTGATGATTAACGCAGAAGTGTTCTATAGTGAAATCATACACTTTGCGGACAACGCACCGATTCAATTGGAAGCGCGCTGGGTGAACTCTCAAGCCGCTCCAAAATACCTAGAGCAAGACTTTTCAACCTCTACGCCCAACGAATACCTTTCAAAAAGCTGCCCGTTAAGTGCTATCGAGCACACGGTTGAAGCCATTATTCCAGATTCTCAAATCAGAACGTCACTAAAGCTATCTGAATCAGAACCTTGCCTTCTTTTGAATAGAAGAACATGGAGCAAAGAACGCCTCATCAGCTTTGCATTGCTCTACCATCCTGGCTCTAAGTACAAATTAAGCTCCAAGATACTTCTAGATTAAAGAACATCATCCTGATCGCCGATCACATTTTTGCAACATCAACTTGATTCGGGTCAGCGTTTAGCCTATTTATTTGTATATACATTTAATATTTAGCAAAGATCTAGGTGATTATGAATTTGATCCTCAAAAACGCACGAGTGGTCTCCATGAGTTCGGGAGCCGATGGTTATCAGCCTTCTTCCCCTCAAGATATCGTTATCGAAGACGGTAAGATCGTGTCCATATATTGTTCAAACCAAAGCGCACTTGCTTCTGAATTAGAACAAGTAAGTGTTGATGGTTCTTTGGATTACGTCACCTATGATTGCAAGAACAAGCTCGTCACCCCAGGTCTGATTGATTGCCACACTCACCTCGTATTTGCGGGTAATCGTGCCAACGAATTTGAACAGCGTTTGAATGGTATCTCTTACACCGACATCGCCAAACAAGGCGGCGGGATTCTTGCGACAGTCACTGCAACACGCGTAGCACAAGAGTCTGAACTGGTTGAAATGGCACTACCTAGACTCGATGGCCTGCTAAGAAGTGGCGTAACCAGCATCGAAGTAAAATCTGGCTATGGTTTAACACTTGAAGATGAGCTCAAGATGCTGCGTGCAGCCAAAGCGTTAGAAAATCATCGCCGAATTAAGATCACTACTACTCTCCTTGCTGCGCATGCTGTGCCACCTGAATATAAAGAACAACCAGATCGTTACATAGATCTGGTTTGCCAAGAGATCATTCCTAAAGCTGCGGAGCAAGGGCTCGCCGATGCCGTTGACGTATTTTGCGAATCTATCGGCTTCAACCTAGAACAAACCGAACGTGTCTTTGCCGCTGCCAAAGCACACGGGCTAGCGATTAAAGGTCACACTGAACAACTTTCAAATATGGGCGGCAGTGCGCTCGCAGCTAAATACGGTGCACTCTCTGTCGACCATGTTGAATACCTTGATGAAACCGGAGTAAAAGCGCTGGCAGAATCAGGCACAGTCGCCACCTTATTACCCGGTGCTTTCTACTTCTTGAAAGAGACTCAACAGCCGCCTATCGCCCTACTTCGTGAACACAAGATTCCAATGGCGATCGCGACCGACTTAAACCCCGGAACCTCCCCTTTTGCAGATTTAACCCTGATGATGAACATGAGCTGCACCCTGTTTGGCACGACACCTGAAGAAGCATTGCGTGGTGTAACTTGTAACGCTGCGGCTGCCATTGGTGAGTCACAAACCAAAGGCAAAGTCGAAATCGGTTATGCCGCAGATTTGGCTATCTGGAACATCGACCACCCTGCAGATCTAAGCTATCAAGTCGGTGTTCCTCATCTGCATAAACGCATTGTTAATGGCGAGGTGTGTCATGACTCAATCTAAATCCAACGCTATCCAAGAGAACGCAACAACCATGCATAACTTTGTGTGGACAGGGCGTAATGATCTTGAAGATGGCCCACTCGGTACTCGCGTTCATCACATTACCAAGCAAGTGCAAAGTAGCGAGTTAAGTGACGAGCTGACTGACGGTGGTATCGCCTTGGTAGGCTTTGCCAGCGACGCCGGTGTTGCAAGAAATAAAGGACGCGTGGGCGCGAAACAAGCACCTAACTTGATACGCCAAGCTCTGGCGAATATGGCTTGGCACAGTGACGCATACATCGCGGATCTTGGTGATATCGAGTGCAATGATGGTCAATTGGAAGTCAGCCAAAAACAGTGTGCTTCTGTGATTGCCAATGCCTTAGCAACCAACAAAGTGATTACCCTTGGCGGTGGTCATGAGGTTGCTTGGGCATCTTTTCAAGGTCTTGCGGAACATTTACATAAAACGGAACACCGACATAAAGCTCAACACCTTGATAAAGGTCAGCCAGAACGCAAACCTAAAATAGGCATCGTTAACTTTGATGCTCACTTTGATCTTCGTGAATTTGAAAGCGACATCGCTGACGTAAAGCCAAGCTCAGGCACACCATTTAACCAGATAAGTGATTACTGCCACACACATCAGTGGCCGTTTCATTACGCTTGTCTTGGTGTGAGTGCCGCCAGCAATACCAAAGCGCTGTTTGACAAAGCTGACCAACTGGGCGTGTGGTATGAACACGACCGCAACATGACCCAAGTGAATCAAGTCGCTCAACTGATCAAGTTACAAAAATTCATCGCTGAGTGTGATTATCTCTATCTCACCATTGATCTCGATGTTTTCCCCGCAGCTACTGCGCCGGGCGTAAGTGCACCAGCGGCAAGAGGCGTGAGCTATGAAGCACTCGCTCCTTTTCTAGAACAGATTTTCCAACACAGTAAAAAACTCATTATCGCGGACATTGCAGAATATAACCCGGACTACGACGTCGATGGCCAAACGGCTCGATTGGCAGCTCGTTTGTGTTGGGATATTGCCAGTGCAATGGCCAGCGACTAATCCAGCTATACCGATAACTACAACTACAACTACAACTACAACTACAACTACAACTACAACGATATAACGTGAAACAGAAGGAATTTCAAAATGACGGAACACCACAACAGTGACCCTCGTCTCGACACGACTCGCGAAATTCGCGCACCTCATGGCACCACTTTGCGCGCAAAATCTTGGTTAACAGAAGCACCCCTTCGTATGCTAATGAACAACCTAGATCCTGATGTGGCAGAACACCCACATGCACTGGTTGTGTATGGCGGTATTGGTCGTGCAGCACGTGATTGGAAATGTTACGACAAGATTGTTGAAGTATTAGAGCGTTTAGAGGACGACCAAACGTTACTTGTTCAATCCGGTAAACCTGTGGGCGTGTTCCCGACTCATAAAAACGCACCTCGCGTACTGATCGCTAACTCGAACCTTGTTCCACACTGGGCGAACTGGGAACACTTCAACGAGCTCGATAAAGAAGGCTTGATGATGTACGGCCAAATGACCGCGGGCAGCTGGATCTACATTGGTTCACAAGGCATCGTTCAAGGTACTTACGAAACCTTTGTCGCTATCGCGAAGAAGCACTTTCAAGGAGAAGCAAACGGCAAGTGGGTTCTAACGGGTGGTCTTGGCGGTATGGGCGGTGCTCAACCTCTCGCAGCGACTATGGCTGGCTTCTCGATGATTGCGGTTGAATGTGATGAATCACGAATCGATTACCGCTTGCGTACAGGCTATGTCGACAAAAAAGCCACCAGCATAGATGAAGCGATGGCAATGATTAAAGAATCAGACACACCAATCTCTGTTGGCCTACTCGGTAACGCAGCAGATGTATTCCCAGAGCTTGTTGAACGCAATATCACGCCTGACGTAGTGACTGACCAAACCTCTGCCCACGATCCGCTGAACGGCTACTTGCCGCAAGGTTGGACGATGGAGAAAGCAGCACAAGAACGTTTAATTGATGAAGCGAAAGTAGTGAAAGCCGCTAAGCAGTCCATGGCGATTCAAGTTCAAGCTATGTTAGATCTTCAGTACCGTGGCGCTGCGACCGTAGATTACGGCAACAACATTCGCCAAATGGCACTTGAAGAAGGTGTGGAAAACGCGTTTGATTTCCCAGGTTTCGTTCCTGCCTATATTCGTCCTTTATTCTGTGAAGGCATCGGTCCGTTCCGTTGGGCAGCCCTATCTGGCGACCCAGAAGACATTTACAAAACAGACCAAAAAGTAAAAGAACTGATTCCAGATAACCCACATCTACATAACTGGCTAGATATGGCACGTGAACGCATTCAGTTCCAAGGCCTACCAGCTCGTATTTGTTGGGTTGGCTTGAAAGACCGTGAACGCTTAGGCCAAGCATTCAATGAAATGGTCAAAAATGGCGAACTTAAAGCACCGGTTGTTATTGGTCGTGACCACCTAGATTCAGGTTCAGTAGCAAGCCCGAACCGCGAAACAGAAGGCATGATGGATGGATCAGATGCCGTATCAGATTGGCCTCTATTGAACGCCCTTCTAAATACGGCAGGTGGCGCAACATGGGTTTCTCTGCACCATGGTGGTGGCGTTGGCATGGGCTTCTCACAACACTCAGGAATGGTGATTTGTTGTGACGGCAGTGAAGATGCATCGCAGCGCATTACTCGTGTACTTCACAACGACCCAGCAACAGGCGTTATGCGTCATGCTGATGCGGGTTACGATATTGCCAAGCAGTGTGCTAAAGAGCAGAAGCTTGATTTACCTATGCTAAACGAAGAACTTCGTCGCCTTTAACTTCTGGAGAGAACATGTTGAATTTATTACTTAAACCAGGACTTCTAGGCCTGCCTGAACTTCGAAAAATCAGCCGTAGCCCTGTAAACTTATCACTCGATCCAGCAGCGATTCCTGATATTGAAGCGAGCATGCACGTTGTAGAACAAGTGATTGCTGAAGATCGCACTGTGTATGGCATCAATACGGGTTTTGGCTTATTGGCAAATACCAAAATTGCGCCTGAAGATTTAGAAGTACTACAGAAAAGTATCGTGCTTTCTCACGCGGCCGGCATTGGTAAATTCATGTCTGATGAAACCGTGCGCTTGATGATGGTGTTAAAGATTAACAGCTTGTCTCGTGGTTACTCGGGTATCCGACTCAAGGTCATCAATGCTCTTATCGATCTTGTGAACGCACAGGTTTATCCGTGTGTTCCACAAAAAGGATCTGTGGGTGCTTCAGGAGATCTTGCTCCCCTCGCCCACATGAGTACGGTACTTCTAGGTGAAGGCCAAGCGCGCCACAACGGCAAAATCATCACTGGCTTAGAAGCAATGCAGATCGCTGGCTTGGAGCCAATCACACTTGCTCCGAAAGAAGGCTTAGCTCTGTTAAACGGCACACAAGCATCGACTGCCTTTGCATTAGAAGGTCTGTTTGCAGCTGAAGACTTATTCGCGTCTGCAACCGTATGTGGCGCGATGTCTGTAGAAGCAGCGCTGGGTAGTCGTCGTCCGTTTGACCCTCGAATTCATCGCGTTCGTGGTCATCGTGGTCAAATGGATGCCGCGCTTGCTTATCGCCATATGCTTGATCAAAAGAGTGAGATTGGTGAATCACACACTTGCTGTGAAAAGGTTCAAGACCCTTACTCGTTGCGCTGTCAGCCTCAAGTGATGGGTGCCTGTTTACAGCAAATTCGTAATTCAGCAGAAACGTTAAACGTTGAAGCGAACTCGGTATCGGATAACCCACTGGTATTTGCTGAAGACGGCGACATTATTTCAGGTGGTAACTTCCACGCAGAACCTGTGGCAATGGCAGCGGATAACCTAGCACTTGCGATTGCAGAAATTGGTAGCCTTTCTGAACGAAGAATGGCACTGCTGATTGATAGCGCACTAAGCAAACTTCCACCTTTCTTAGTCGATAACGGCGGCGTTAACTCAGGCTTTATGATTGCTCAAGTAACGTCTGCTGCTCTGGCAAGCGAGAATAAAACACTGGCACACCCAGCATCAGTAGACAGCCTTCCAACATCGGCAAACCAAGAAGATCATGTATCTATGGCAACCTTTGCGGGTCGTCGACTGCGTGACATGGCAGAAAACACCCGTGGCATCTTGGGTGTTGAATACTTAGCAGCAGCACAAGGCTTGGATTTTAGAGCACCAAATCTCTCTTCTCCTCGAGTAGAAGAAGCAAAACAGATACTGCGCGAGAAAGTCAGCTTCTACGACAAAGACCGTTACTTCTCACCTGATATCGAGCAAGCAAATCTACTGCTCAAATTATCAGTGCATAACCATCTAATGCCAGAAGGCCTACTGTGTAGCTTCTAAGGTTTGGCGAAATAGCACGTCATATAAACAGGGGCTATTGATTAGCCCTTGTTGCATTGAATCCAAGCCCCTATTCCCCTCAAAATCGTCACATACCATCCAACGTATTTATCTAATCGACTGATATATAAGCAAAGTTAACTGGATAGACCATTAGAACGAAGTTAGTTAGCTATAATCCACCCCAGATTTGATGACTAATAGCGATACTATGTTTCTGACACCTTACTTTTCTACTGAAGACAATCAATTTCAATTCACTCGTGAACAAGCAAGCCACTTTGCTAAAAAAGTAGCTGGCGATTTCAACCCGATTCACGATGAAGACAACAAGCGCTTCTGTGTACCTGGCGATCTTTTATTTGCAGTACTTCTGCAAAAAGAAGGCATCAGCCAAAAAATGCGTTTTGATTTTTCAGGTATGGTTGGTAACGGTATTGCGTTAAGCGTTGACAACAAGTGTGAAAAAGAGAGCTCACTTATCGATGCAAATGGTAAAGAGTACCTACACATGTCTTGTGAAGGTGAGAAGAGCCATGATCAAGCATTCATCGAGCACGTAGTAACAAACTACGTTAAGTTCTCTGGCATGAACTTCCCACACATCATGGTTCCTCTTATGGAAGAACAACAAATGATGATCAACTGCCAACGTCCTCTAGTGATTTACGAGAGCATGGAAGTTGAATTTACTCGCCTAGACCTGTCTCACCCAGAAGTTGAATTCTCTAGCGCGACTTTTGATGTTGAAGGCAAACGTGGCATCGTGACCCTGAACTTCGATTTCAAAGAAGACGGCGAAGTAGTAGGTAAAGGCGTGAAGCGTATGGTAGCAAGTGGCCTTAAGCCATACGACCAAGCTTCTGTAGACGACCTAGTAAACCGCTTCAACGAACGCAAAGAGATGTTTCTAGCTCAGTTCACAGCCGCTGCTTAATCAGCTCTAGAACAAGATCAATAAAGCCCAGCTTGATAATCTCAAGCTGGGCTTTTTTATTTCGATTACTAAGCCAGCACTCAAATCATCACTAAATCCAGCGTCTAACCTTTTGTTTGTAATCAACATATTCCGCGCCGAATAATTGTTCTAGTGCTCGCTCTTCGGGTTTGATTTGGAAGTAATTCATGTAGATTACGAAGCCAAAGCTAAGTAGTACACTGAAGATATTCTGGAAGAAGTAGCCAAAGCAAAATAGCAGGATGAACAACCCTAAGTACATTGGGTTTCGCGTGTAGCCAAAAATTCCACTGTCCACGACGGCTGAAGCGGTTTCTACTTTGATCGGGTTAACGGTGGTTTTCTGTTTTCGAAATTCCAATATGCCGGATATTCCGATCACACCACTCAATGTGACTCCGATTCCTAACACAATCATTCCATAAGGCAATGCCAGTGTCCCTTGGCTCAACTGTTGAGCGCAGAAGTATGATGCTACGAATACAATAATGAACAGTGCAACTGGTGGTACTTTTAATTCTAGAAATTTCATACTTTTCCTTATTAACATTCCTTTGTTAGTTTAGAAAAAAGCCCAGCAATTGCTGGGCTAAATGTATTAGAGAATTTTTGCTAGCGCCTGTAATGGGTGAGCAAGCTTCTCACCTTCAAAACGCTTCACTTGGCTGCGGCAAGAATAGCCCGTCACCAAGCAACGATCTTTTGGTAAGTCCTGCATTTGAGGCTTCCAGCTTAAACCATATATGTCTTTCGACATTTGTAGCTTATCGACTTCGTGGCCGAAAGTTCCCGCCATACCACAACAGCCGACAGGAACGCTGGTTAACGCCGCCCCAAAGTGTTTGAAGATAGTACCCCACTCTTTTTCAGCGTTCGGCATTTTGGTTTTCTCAGTACAGTGAGCAAACAAGTACCACATATCTTCACTTGCTGAGCGTGCTTCGAACTCACCTAGCGATGGCATTAACCATTCATGCACAGTAAGTACATCAAAGTCGCCGCGCTTGTCACCTAAGATCTCGACGTATTCATCGCGGTAACAAAGCACAAGAGCAGGATCAACACCGACCAAAGGAATTCCGATATCCGCCACCATCGACAAGAAATCCGAAGTCGATTTCGCCTCACGTGCAAAACGATTTAAGAAGCCCTTGATGTGCAACGCTTTACCATTCGGTTTGAACGGCAGCAGTACCGGAGTTTTGCCAAGTTTTTGAGCCAGAGTGACGAAGTCTTCAATCACCTCGGCATCATAGAAGCTGGTAAACGGGTCTTGAACGATCAGCACATGCTGTTTCTTCTGTTCAGAAGACAAGCCTTCTAAATACTGTAAATCGAAGAGTTGCAGCTCTTTACTCGCTAGACGATTTTTGAGCGTAGGCACCGACATCAATGGTGCATCAACATAACCGACCGTTTTAGCTGTTGCCGTTTGGATCCACTTTTGACCCAATGCAGCGTTGACTACTTTTGGCGCTTTCGCCATCAGCGGCAGCATGGTTTCAATGTTGGCAACTAGATAATCTTTTGCAGGGCGCTGGTAACGCGAGTAGTAGATGTTCAAGAATCGAGAACGGAAACTTGGTACATCGACTTTGATCGGACATTGACTCGCACACGCTTTACACGCCAAACAACCGTTCATCGCCTCATGAACTTCATGCGAGAAATCGTACTCATGGCGTTTGTTCATCGTATTGCGAACACGCTCAATCATAGTCTTAACGGGTGTGTTGTCTTTCAACGCTTCTTGCTCAAGGTCGAGAATATCAACGCCTTGTTCAGTCAGTTGACGCAACCACTCTCTTACCAAGCCTGCGCGGCCTTTGGGTGAGTGACGTCGGTCAGCCGTAACTTTCATTGAAGGACACATTGGCGAGCTAGTATCGTAGTTGAAACACAAGCCGTTACCGTTACATTCCATTGCTTGCTTGAAGCTGTCACGAACTTGTACGTCGATCTGACGGTCGTAGAAACCACGCTTGGTATCGGTGACTTTCACCAATTCAGCGTCACTTTCTAAAGGCGTACAGATCTTGCCTGGGTTCATCTTGTTGTGCGGGTCGAATGCTGCTTTAATACGTCTTAATTCGGTAAACAGCTCTTCACCAAAGAAGTCTGGGCCATACTCAGAACGGAAACCTTTACCGTGCTCGCCCCACATTAAACCGCCGTATTTCGCCACCAGCTTAACCACTTCATCAGAGACTTCATGCATCAATGCTTCTTGCATCGGGTCACACAGATCCAATGCTGGACGAACGTGTAATACGCCCGCATCAACGTGACCAAACATGCCGTAATTCAACTCTTTTGAATCGAGTAACACTCTAAATTCAGAGATGAAATCCGCGAGGTTTTCTGGTGGTACACAAGTATCTTCAGCAAAAGCGACTGGCTTAGCTCGGCCTTTCGCCGCACCTAACAGACCCACTGCTTTCTTACGCATGTTGTAGATTCGGCCAATGCTCGCCAAATCGCTACAAACTTGAAAACCAATCACGCCGGCTTCTTCGCTTTCAACCATGATTTCAAGGCGTGCAGTCAGCGCTTGAACTTGCTGTTCAACTTCCGCTTCATCTTGGCCTGCAAACTCAACCATGTTGATGCCAAGCATCTCTTTGTTCGGAACATCAGTCAGCAAATCGCTCACGGTGTGCCAAACGATGTCTTGCTTCGCTAGGTTCAATACTCTTGAATCTACCGTTTCAACAGACAGTGCTTTCGCTTCCACCATGAACGGCGCATTACGCAGCGCAGAATCAAACGTGTTGTATTTCACGTTAACCAGTGTGCGCGCTTTTGGAATCTTGGTTAGGTTTAACTTTGCTTCCGTGATGAATGCTAAAGAACCTTCAGCGCCACATAGAACGCGAGTTAGGTCAAAGCTGTCATCTTGTTCGTTGATTGCATTCTTTAGGTCATAGCCTGTTAAGAAGCGATTCAGCGGAGGGAATTTATCTAAGATTTGAGCGCGTTTGTCTCGACAAACCGCCTCTGTCACCGTAAGTGCATGGTGAGCGAATTCACCCTCTACAGGTAAGCCGTGTGATAAATCAGATTCTAGACATGAACCATCTGCGAACACCGCTTGCAGCGACAATACATGGTCAGACGTTTTGCCGTACTTCAATGACCCTTGGCCCGAAGCATCGGTATTGATCATGCCACCCAAGGTTGCTCGGTTACTGGTAGAAAGGTCTGGAGAGAAAAAGTAACCATAAGGGCGAACAGCGTCGTTCAATTGATCTTTAACGACACCAGACTGAACTCTTACCCAGCCCTCTTTCTCGTTAATCTCAAGAACCTTATTCATGTATCGCGACAGGTCAACCACGACACCTTTTGTTAAAGATTGTCCGTTGGTTCCGGTACCGCCGCCACGAGGGGAAAAAGTCACGCGTTCGTAAGCGGATTTAGAAACCACTTTACCGATAAGCACAACGTCTTGCGTTGTTTTAGGAAGGATGACCGCCTGCGGCAATTGCTGATAGACACTATTATCAGTCGCCACAGCCAAACGGCTAGAATATTGAGATTCAATGTCGCCAGTAAAGCCCGCTGTTTTTAGTTCATCTAAAAAGCGTACGACAACTGGATCGACATCAGCATTGAGTTGAAGTCTTGGTAACATTTGCTTCCTGCCCCTACTTCGCTGATCCTATCAGCATTGGGTTATCTGAGATTTATAATAATTTTCTTTGAATTTCGTCACTTTACTACTATTAAGATCATATAAAAAGGTGATCAAATCAGAATCTCAGTGCAAGAATGGAGAAATAGTCACTTTCGTCTTAATTCAGTAACAATATACTGAATAACATTTTGTTTAAGACATCTCCACGAGCACATCACAATGAAAAAAAACAAAACAGTCACAACTGAAGATATCCTTCTTAAACTATGCCAATCAGTCTCAAGCGTACTGACTTCAGCGACGGCTTCTCAGGTGTCCTATTCAGCCATGGTTCAAAAGATCAACAAGACAAGCCTAAAGCCAGATTTTGGTTGCTTCGTTCTGTTTGACGGCGGCTTTTCTGGTCTCGTTGTTATTAATTTTACGTCCAAAGCAGCGCTAGAGATCTACACCAATTACATGCGCAATATGGGCATGCCTGAAAACGAGCTTGCTGTGCTTCATACTTCAGACGAAGTGGGTGATGTATTGGGTGAGTTGATGAACCAATTAGTTGGCGATTTCACCAATAAAATCCGCAAAGAGCTGCAAACCAACATCACACAAAACCAACCGAAAATGCTGGCTCTGAACAAGCAAGTTAACCTTTCTGTTGATACCAATCTCGACCGTCCACAAGCTCGTCGTGTGACCTTCTCTACCGCTAATAACAACATCTTCTACCTTGAGCTTGCGATGGATAAGACTGAGTTCATTCAATTAGAAGAATTTGAAATCGCAGAAGACGAATGTCCAGATAGCATTCTTGAGGCGACTCAGAAAAAAATGCAAGAAGCGAACAAGCCAGCTCAAAGCTCTGGCAATGATTCTGCGGCAGATCTACTCGATGAACTGGGTATCTAGTTTACGAATGCTCTAGACATATTGAAAAAACGTGTCACTAACGCCATCAATACGCTTGATGGCGTTTTTGTTTTTACCGCCAACTGGGCTCATGCAGTTCAATGTTCACCGCCTTCCTTGTTCATCAAACCAGTTTTGCCTTTCTGTTACCCGCGAAAACATGTAAAATGTTGGACTTTTAAAAATTTGCGGTACTGATTAAATTGTCGATGGATAAGAAAAAAGCCCTAAAGAAAATTGCCAAGTGTCTTGAGCTTGGAAATTCTGCGAACGTCAATGAAGCTGCCAATGCGATAAAAATGGCGCATAACTTGATGCTGAAATATGGTCTCGAAAAAGACGATATTGAATTTATCAAGATGGGGAAAACTCAGTCCAGTCACCTGTTACCTGCAAATATCAGTTCTACACTGCTGCGTGTTATTCGCGGTATCAACACCAAATTTGGCGTAGAAGCCGTATTGCTGAATCATAAAGGCCTCAAGCGTGTTGAGTTCATTGGTGAAGCCGACCGCGCGATCTTCGCAGCCTTCGCTTTCGATATCATTTATCGTGAACTGAATGAACACACCGGCCAGTTCAGAAATAGCTTTGCTGGCTCTGGCACAGGGTCATTAGAAGTGACTCGCCGCGTAAACTCGTTTGTTTCAGGCTGGGTTGAAGGTGCGCTTGAAAAGCTACCAACCATTACCCCAGACGACGAATCAAACAACAAGATCAATAACTACATTGATAAAGAATTCAAAAATATCGACCGTGAAACCTTCAAGCAACAACTCAGAGAAGCGATGAAAAATCTTACCGCCGATTATGAAGTTGGTCTGAAGAAAGGTCGTAAATTGTCTGTTAATCGACCAGTTGGCGGTACCCAGGCAGCTAAAAAGATAACTAAATCATAGAGCCGATGCACATTGGCTTAGGGTATTGATAGTGATTACTTTAGTCGTATCACTCGCCGAAGAAGATACGACTTAATTGACAACCACATATCGTATTAGACTTAACTATGAGGTCCCATTGTTTATCGTGTCCAATTTTCCCCCCTCATCATTTCTTAGAGCTCTATTTCTAGCCCTCATCTTTTCCACGATACCGTTGTCCACCACACATTTCGTGCACGCAGCGAGCAGTGATGAATTTTCACTAGAATCACAACCTCAAGATCCAGTTTCTCAATACCAATTGGCTCAAGCTTATGAATCGGGTGTCGACGTTCCTGTTAGCACCAGTGATGCATTGTATTGGTACACGCAGTCAGCAGAAAACGGCAACCCAAACGCGCAATTTAGACTGGGTGAATGGTACTTGGCTGGTACAGGTGTTGAACAAAGTAACAAGCTTGCTTTGGAATGGTTTATTAAAGCGGCGTTGCAAGGTAACCAGCGCGCACCTATCGAGGTAGCAAAACTCTACGAATCCTCGCTAGAACAAGACCTCCTTCAACCATTAGATAAAGCGCAGCTATGGTATGAAGCAGCCTTAAAAGATAATCCACAAGCAGAAGAGGGCTACAACCGCATTTTGGAAGCACAATTCAACCAGCAACGTGCAAAACAGATCTCTTCAATAGAACAGCTCGATGACAGTATCGACTCTGAAATAGACACCAGTCAGGGGGTATCTAAGCACGTTCAATCTAACCAAGCATCACGCTCTAACCTCTCCAGTTCTAACCTAACTAGCTCTGACTATATGATTGGTGCTGCGTTGGGCGTGTTGATTTCAATCATCAGCATTATTGCGACGCTCGTTATCTCAAGAAAAAGACAAGCTCTAAAGTCGGGTGATTCGCGACAGCAACAACAATCACTTGAAGCGCAGCTTAGCTCGAAGGACCTTACGATTAAGCAGCAAAAACGCCAGCTGCACACTATGTTCCACGAATTGAAGAAGCAGAAAAACAGCAAAGGTCTGAGTAATTTGCAGGTGGCCTGCGCGCTATTTGGCTACACACCTAGCTCAATCCCCGACCAGAAAAGCATCAAGATCCGATACAAACAGCTATCAAAGATCTACCATCCAGATGGTCACGGATGTGACGAAGAAATGAAACGTTTGAACAATGCGCTAAAAACCATTTTACAAAATGTTACAAAACCGTAAACAAACACACATCTTCATTTTCCTAGATCTCAAAGATATCGATTTTATTGGTGTTGCAATCGATCCCCCTCTCAAAAACGGGTAACAAACTATTAACTAATGGGTCTTACTTGTGTCATAATTTGCGCCGAAAATACACCTGACTTAAACAGGTGAGGAGAGAATATGTTCACAATAGAAGGCGTTTGTGATTGGTGCAAAAAGCCAAGCCTAGTTAAAAAGCACGACTACCTAGATGGTAAGTGTCATCATGCATGTAACGAGTGCAATGATATTGCAACCATTGATGTTCGCCAGTTCAATATTGGTGAAATGGAAATGAGAGCAAAACTCTCCCAAGCGACATTGAGATAAGCAACACCGTGAAATATAAGAAAGCGCCTAAGGCGCTTTTTTTGTGCCTGTGGTTTTAGATCTTCTTTCTTCTTTCTTCTTTCTTCTTTGTTCTCTCTTCTATACAGGTATATACAGTACTTTTCTGCAAAAACCAGTGTATACACCTGTATAAAGCTCACATTTATTCAACTTATGATACAAAACAGCAGATTCATTCAAATTTAATTTATCGAATACTTTCAATGATTTAATCATTTACCATCCATAACCTCAGACGAAATCGTCCAATAATCCCGCAAAAAACGCTTGATCTTATAAGCAACTAAAACTACTGTATACACATACAGCATGTATATAAGGACAGCAAAATGATTCAAGCACACGTTAAAGCACAACACTCTAGCCCGCTAGTTCACTGCGCATTTACATCAGTTTCTCGTAAAAGCAAAAATTCAAACGAGGAAGCGTTGTTTGCAAGAATGGCGTTGCTGTCCAATCAACATCAGTGGTTACTGTTTACGGCTCAAACACCAAGACCATCGGCTAAGCAGCTTAAGCAACATAATGTTTGCTGCGACCGCGTTATTCATATGAAAGCCTCTCATCAAATGACTGAGGTAGAGACTGTCGAGAAAGCAATCCGCTCTAAGAATGCGAGCGCGATTGTTGCAAGTGCATCGATTGATCAGTTCAGCCAACAGTACCTAAGAACATTAGGGTTACGCTTTCAATGTGAAGTCTTCTTTATGGATGCAAATTCAGAGCGTATTCACTAAGCCACCTTGCTTAATAACATGTTGGCTTAATAACATTTTGGCTCAAAAACATGGTCCACAAACATAGCTTAATCTTTTAGCTAACAAACTTAATTTAACTTAAGAAACAATTCGCCAAAACACAGTCCAAACATACAGCCTTCCCCTGCCCTACAATTCGCCCATTTTTTAGCGGATTGTTAGGCGGGGGTTTTTATTTAAACAACAGATTTAGCAATCGTTTGCTTTTTCTCTGGAAGCAAATAGTAGATTGGGTATAATGCCCGTCTAATCATGTGCACACCGCACTTCTCTGTATGACGTTTGATAAAAGATAGGAATGTCTAAATGAGCCTTGCTGATCAAGTTCTTGCCGTAAATGATGACCTACCAATCCGTACTGATAAACCTGTCCACAGTGGCAAGGTTCGTTCGGTCTACTGGTTAACTGAAGAAGATAGCCAACGACTAATTAAAGAGAAAGGCTACGATGTAGCACCAGATGCGCCTTTAGCAATCATGGTGATCAGTGACCGTATCTCTGCATTTGATTGTATCTGGCGTGGTGAAGGGAATCTTAAAGGTGTTCCAGGTAAGGGAGCGGCTCTGAATGCTATCTCTAACCACTGGTTCAAATTGTTTAAAGACAACGGACTTGCTGACAGTCATATTCTTGATATCCCTCACCCGTTCGTATGGATTGTACAAAAAGCTCGCCCAGTCATGATCGAAGCGATTTGTCGTCAATACATCACTGGTTCAATGTGGCGTGCATACGCAAACGGCGAACGTGAATTCTGTGGTATCGAGATGCCTGAAGGCCTTGAGAAAGACAAGAAGTTGCCTGAGCTACTGATCACGCCTTCAACAAAAGGGATTCTGAAAGGTATTCCTGGCGTTCCAGAAGCTGACGATGTGAACATCACACGCAACAACATCGAAGATAACTTCGCAGCATTCAACTTTACTCAAGCAAGCGACATCGCGCATTACGAAAAACTTCTTAAAGAAGGCTTCAACGTAATCAGCCAAGCGCTAGCAAAAGTAGACCAAACCTTTGTTGATACCAAATTTGAGTTTGGCTACGTCAACGATGCTCAAGGCAAAGAAAAGCTTATCTACATGGACGAAGTCGGTACTCCAGATTCATCTCGCATTTGGGATACTCAGGAATATAACAACGGCAACATCGTTGAGAATTCAAAAGAAGGCTTCCGTCAGTTCTTGCTTAACTACTTCCCTGATGCCGACATTCTTTTGAATAAAGAGCGTATGCCAGAACGTGAAGCATTGGCTCGTGACAATGAACTTCCACTGGATTCTCTAATGTCTCTGTCTCGCACTTACCTTGATATCGCAGCGAAAATCACAGGTGCGGAGATCGTACTGAGCGAAAATCCTAAGCAAGAGATCATCGATGTACTGCGCGCTGACTATGGTCTAATCGACTAGTCGCTTAATTGCTAATTGCTTAATCGCTTAATCGCTTAATCTCAAAATAAAAAGCTCGAAAGCTAATAAGCTCGTAGACTCAAGTTTTAGATACTAAAAGGGCCTCAATATTTGAGGCCCTTTTTACGTGTACGTTTTTACTATTCCTCGAGAGAGATTATAGGCGAGCTGAAGTTACAGCTTAATCGTGAACTCTTCTCCAGAATTACCCGCAATCACTAAATGACTGCGCGATTCAATATACTCGATCTGCTCTTCTTCAAGTGAATATGGCATCACCACTTTGAGCTCATTGATCCCTTCCAGCTTAGCGAGCTTGAGTAAGGTAACAATGTTCGACTCATCACTTTTACGCGTCGACATTGATTTCAATGCCATCTGCCATAAACGATCCTCTGGGGTGCCCAACTCTTTAATGCTATCTCGCCAGACGGTACTGAACACTGGCGCAATTGTGGTGAGTGCTTCCAGAAAAGTCCATTTTTTACTGCATGAGGCGCCAAGAAATGTTGTGTAATCGAACTCTACACGCGTCTCTTCCTGTTTATCCATGATGTCCCCCGACACTTTGGCAACACAATATACTCAATATCTATCAACTCTTTCTTTATAGCAATAGGATATAGAAGAATAGTCTTTTATGACCTTTTGATTGGTTAAAAAGGCATATAAAAATCAAACTTGTAACAAAATAAGCACTGAAAAATCATATATGCATCTATTTGATTAATATTTTAGAGATAAAACTTATCCATCTATTTGATATCAATTATTCGACTCGCTTTTTTGAACTGAATACGCCAACCAGACCATGTCGGTAGCTCCCAACGTTTTGGCGATAACTTTCGGCTACCCGACTGATAATGGACGTAAATCAGCTTTCTTGCGGGCAAGTATTCAACATCGAGTTGCAAGTCGGCAAGGCTCAATGCAAACGGGTATTTTTCCGAAAATTCTGAGTAGAGCCAAGTTGGAATGCCATCGAACGGTATGTCTGCATGATCGAACATTTCCAATTCGCTGACATCAGTAACACCTAGTACTTCAAGCTGCTCTATAAACCATAGCTCAAAGTTAATGTTCTCAATTTCTGGTGTGTATTTAGTTTGTTCATCGAGACCAAGTTTCACATACAACTGCCAGTGTTTGATTTCTTGAGTGCGAGCCTTTGCAAAACCGGGAAGCTGCTCTCCATTTAACACAAGGTCGACGATAGGTTTTAACGATAGTTGCCCTTCAGCGGCGACGAGTTTGGTTGTAATCGTGCGGCCTGCGTACACCAATGCCATCTCGGTAAAAACACCATCATCATTCACAACGGTTTCGCCTTGCTCCCACTCTCCTAGTTCAGCATCAATGAGAAGCTCAAGAGGAATGGGTGTCGTGACCGTCGCTAAGGTCAGTGTTTGCTTAACGCCTCTTCCCGGCAAGCTGTGAGTATCCAACACCAACATCGCTTGTGCATTATCAGGGAAACGGTTCTGACGACCGAGCACCACTTCTAAAACACCATTGGCAAAGGCTTCTTTCCTTTTCAGTCGGCGCACAAACACCAGTTCAGGATGCAGATTCACAATGGTCTTGAGCAATTCAATGCGTTGGAAACGTGACGCGACTTCTAGCTGAGGAAGTTCAAATACCTCCCGCATTTGCTTCGCCAATCCTTGAGCTTCATTCAGAGCCTGTTGGTCGATGTCTAAATGCGGATATTCTCGACCGCGCACAATCTGAATCAACAGGCTTAAATCACACCCTTCCTTCTCTTGTTGCGCGAGCGCTTCAAGATGTTCTGCATTGTTTGGTAACTGATACAAGCGAGCAGGAACGGACAGCGCCGCAGTGAGATCAACCATCGCCTCTTTTAATGCTTTGGTTTTGATTCGAGTAACGATATCGGCATACAAAGCATCAATCGGCAACGGATACAGCTTTTTACCATGCTCGGTAACTTGATGGTCGGCGTTAATCGCTTCCATCGTCAGCAAGGTTTGAGTTGCACTGTTGAGTGATTTCTCTGGAATAGGGTCAAGGAAGGACAAGCTCTCAAGCGGAGATCCACAACATGCTGCGGCCAACATAGGTTCAGTCAGCTCTTCACGCTGCAATTCAGGCGGTGTGACTAACTCTAACGCCGCATGTTCACCATATAGACGCACGCAAACGCCATCCATTACCCTACCCGCGCGGCCAGCTCGCTGTTTGGCACTCGCTCGTGATATGGATTTAAGCATCAGTGTGGTTCTGCCATTACGCTGAACGGTGCGTCTCTCTAATCCTGAATCTATCACCACGCCAATGTCAGGAATGGTTAATGAGGTTTCTGCAACGTTGGTCGCAAGGATGACCTTTCTCAAACCATTACCTTCAGTATTGATATTACGACCCGATAACGCTGAATCTCGCTCTTTATCACTGACCGACGCATGCAATTTAACAACTTGGATATCTGGATTTTTCGCTAAGGCTTGTTCGCATTGCACGATCTCTTTTTTACCCGGTAGAAAAACCAACATATCGCCAGAAGAAGCGATCAACTGATGATTAACTTCTTCCACGATGCGCTGCCCTAGATGTCGACTATCAGGCAGTGTTCTGGATTCATTCGCTCTGTGCTCAATCTCAACTTGATAGGTTCGCCCTTCACAGCTTATGCGATTCGCATCCAAATAATGAGCAAGGCGTTCACCCTCAATGGTTGCTGAAGTGATCACCAAACGATGACTCGCTTTTTGTTTCAGAATCGCCACCAGCAGATCAATGTCCCAGCGCCTCTCGTGAAACTCATCCACCACGATCACATCAAAACTAGCTAATCCATCTTCTGATAACCAACGCAGCGCGATACCGGGCGTCACAAAAACAACGTTAGTTTGCTCGTTGTATTCCGACTCAAGCTTAATCGCATAGCCCACTTTGCTACCCAACTTCTCGCCTGATCGCTGCGCGAGATATTTAGCCAGTGATGTACACGCGATGCGTCTTGGCTCCACCACTAACACTCGTCCATGTTGAGAGGCCCAAAGTGGCAGGCGCGTTGATTTACCTGATCCGGTTTCCGCCTCTACGACAAGGTGAGAATTAGCGATTTGTTCGTGGAATACGTTTTGATAAGCATCGATGGGAAGTAATGACATAAAATGGCGAGTAGCGAAAAAGTGTGAGCAAAGTATAACGAATTATCGTGTTGAAATTCGATAAGTGTGGGACAGAGGTAAGAATATCATTTTGTTTGCTCAGATCGCGGAGAAACTATTTACAATTGAATAACTAAACCGTTATCATTTTTTAGTTACCCTTTCTCCCATATTAGGCATCCAATGAACAACGATAAACGCCCTCTATATATCCCTTATGCTGGTCCTGCTCTACTAAGTACACCTCTTCTAAACAAAGGCAGCGCATTCTCTGCTGAAGAGCGCAGTTCTTTCAACCTTGAAGGTTTGTTACCGGAAACAACCGAAACAATCCAAGAGCAAGTAGGACGTGCATACAAACAATATTGTAACTTCGAAAGTGATATGGATAAGCATATCTACCTTCGTAACATCCAAGACACTAATGAAACGCTTTTTTATCGTTTAGTTCAAAACCACATCTCTGAAATGATGCCTATCATTTATACACCAACAGTTGGCGCAGCATGTGAGAACTTCTCAAATATTTACCGTCGTGGCCGTGGTCTGTTTATCTCATACCCGAACCGCGATCGTATCGATGACCTACTGAATAATGCGACAAACCACAACGTTAAAGTTATCGTGGTTACGGATGGTGAGCGTATTCTTGGTTTGGGAGACCAAGGCATCGGTGGTATGGGTATTCCAATTGGTAAGCTAGCACTTTATACAGCTTGTGGCGGTATCAGCCCAGCTTACATGCTACCAATCGTGCTCGATGTGGGTACTAACAACCCTCAACGTCTTGCTGACCCAATGTACATGGGCTGGCGTCATCCTCGTATTACGGGTGCTGACTACGATGCATTCGTTGAAGAGTTCATCCAAGCGGTTCAACGCCGTTGGCCTGATGCATTAGTTCAGTTCGAAGATTTCGCACAAAAGAACGCAATGCCACTGCTTGAGCGCTACAAAGATCGCATCTGTTGTTTCAACGATGATATCCAAGGCACAGCAGCCGTAACGGTTGGTTCTCTACTTGCAGCATGTAAAGCAGCAAACAGCAAACTTTCAGATCAACGCATCACCTTCTTAGGTGCGGGTTCTGCAGGTTGTGGTATTGCTGAAGCTATCATTGCCCAAATGGTGTCTGAAGGTATCAGCGATGCACAAGCTCGCTCTCAAGTTTACATGGTTGACCGTTGGGGTCTGCTACAAGAAGGCATGCAAAACCTGCTTGATTTCCAACAGCGTCTGGTTCAAACCAACGAAAACACCAAAGACTGGGAAAGCGATGGCACTGGTTTCTCTCTACTAGACGTAGTTCGCCACGCGAAACCAACCGTATTGGTTGGTGTGTCTGGTGCTCCAGGTCTATTCAGCAAAGAAGTCATCAAAGAGATGAACCTACACAGTGAACGCCCTATCGTGTTCCCACTGTCGAACCCAACAAGCCGTGTTGAAGCGACGCCAAACGACATTATTCGTTGGACTGATGGCCAAGCACTTGTTGCGACAGGTAGCCCATTTGAGCCAGTCGTTCACAACGGCACAACTTACCCAATCGCTCAGTGTAACAACAGCTACATCTTCCCAGGTATTGGCCTTGGTGTATTGGCTGTGAATGCTTCACGCATCACTGACGAAATGCTAATGGAATCAAGCCGTGCACTTGCTACGTGTTCTCCACTAGCAATCAATGGCACAGGTGCTCTACTTCCACCATTGGAAGAGATCCACACGGTATCTAAGAAAATTGCTCTTGCGGTAGGTAAAAAGGCGATTGAACAGGGCGTTGCTCTAGAGATCACTGAAGAAGCACTGCAACAAGCGATTGACCAGCACTTCTGGCAGCCAGTTTACCGTCGCTACAAGCGCACGGCATTCTAATAAAGCGTACTGCGCTTGGAATAAAGAGCGTTAACGACTCTTATATGAGCCTCTGCAATTGCAGGGGCTTTTTTCTTTAAACTGTCTTGTCTTTTTAACTGATTTTTCTCATTTTTATTTGGTATTATCGAGCACTCAAAAATTAATGCTCAGTGAAAGGACCATACCGAGAGTGAAATTTGATTCTCACATTATCCGTAGCTACATAAAAAAAGCTTACAAAAAACTGCAAGGTTTTCTGTTTGGCGCTTTCCTCGTGTTCTTAGTAGGCAGCGCTGCGGTTATTGCGATCGATTATTGGGTTTCATGGCAAGCGGAAGATCGCATCATCTACGATATAGATGAAGTGCCCGAGCTTGAGGTCGCCGTTGTGCTTGGCACGAGCAAATATTTGGGTCGAACACTCAACGACTATTATAAGCACCGAATCGAAGCCGCGATTGAGCTGTTCGACCGTGAAAAAGTCGACCAGTTTCTGTTAAGTGGTGATAACGCTCATCGCTCTTACAATGAGCCGTGGACGATGAAACGCGACTTGCTGAAAGCGGGTGTACCCGATGAACGCATTAACCTCGATTACGCAGGCTTTAGAACCTTAGACTCGATTGTTCGCGCTAAAAAGATCTTCGACACCGACAACTTCCTGATCATTACTCAGAAATTCCACTGTGAAAGAGCACTATTTATCGCTAATTCTTACGATATTCATGCACAATGTTTAGCGGTTTCAGGCCCTACTCATCATTCAGGCACCTCTATCCGTTTGCGTGAAGTTTTTGCGCGTACCAAAGCCTTCTTAGATTTGTATATTATGGGGACAACGCCAAAGTTCCTTGGACCTAAAGAGCCCATTCAATCGAGTCCAAAACCGGAATCATTTCCGATTCCAAACCCTATGACTGACCCCTCTGTAAACCCTGTTGTAGATCCTACAACAAACCCTATTGCAGACCCAGCAGAGACAGATGTGTAGAAAACTACACATTTTGAATTTGTTGCCTCACATTTCCCCACTGTTACACAAAAACACACCAACACGCCTTTATTAACTTAAGTAACATTCTCCCAACAAAGTCTGACCCTACATCAAGCTATATACCTCGAAAATAATAAGCACGACTCAATGAAGTCGTGCACCAATAAAACGAGGATAACAAAAGGAGCGTCTTATGACGGCACTTGTTACTACACTGAAACACTGGTTGTTCACCCGCAACAGCATGATATTAATTGGTAATTTCACGCTATTCGCACTCTTGCTCAACACCCTTCCTTTCGAATCACAAGTCAATACTGGTTTGAGTATTCTCGTGTTCGTTGCGGTTCTATGGTTAACCGAAGCTATTCATGTCAGCATCACCGCTCTGCTCGTTCCACTCTTGGCTGTCTTGTTTGGTGTGTTCAATACGCCCGCAGCGCTGGCTAACTTTTCAAACCCGATCATCTTCTTATTCATGGGTGGCTTCGCATTAGCAGCTGCACTGAACAAGCAAGAGCTAGATAAAGCGATAGCTGACAAAGTGCTGCTGATAGCAAAAGGCAGAATGTCGGTCGCTGTGTTCATGTTGTTCGGTGTGAGTGCAGGTCTATCAATGTGGATCTCAAACACAGCCACCACAGCAATGATGCTTCCTCTTGTTCTTGGCATCATGAACAAGGTTGACCAAAGTGAAGACCGCAACACCTACGTGTTCGTACTACTGGGTATTGCTTACTGTGCTTCAATCGGTGGTATCGCAACCTTGGTTGGTAGCCCACCAAACGCAATTGCGGCGGCAGAAGTTGGCTTGAGCTTCACAGAGTGGATGGCACTTGGCCTACCAATCTCAATGATCTTACTGCCAATCGCGATGATTATTCTTTACGTGATGACTAAGCCGAAGCTTGACCACAAATTCGAGCTAGACCATGCCCCAGTTGAATGGACAAACAGCAAGAAAATCACACTGTCTATCTTCCTTCTAACCGTAACGCTTTGGATATTCGGTAAACCAATCAACGCAATGATTGGCGGATTCTCTAAATTTGATAGCTTGGTAGCGATTGGCGCAATTGTACTGCTTGGCGCTTCTAGAGCGGTGGAATGGAAAGATGTTGAGAAGACAACGGACTGGGGTGTTCTTATCCTGTTCGGTGGCGGTATCTGTTTAAGTAACATTCTGAAAGCGACAGGAACCAGCGTATTCCTAGCACACTCACTAAGCGGATTTTTAGAAACAGCTGGCGTACTGCTTACGATTCTAGCCGTGGTAGCGTTCGTGGTATTCCTAACGGAATTTGCGAGTAACACAGCGAGTGCAGCACTTCTGGTGCCAGTATTCGCAACCATCGCTGAAGCACTTGGTATGTCGCCAGTTATCTTGTCTGCTCTGATCGCTGTCGCTGCATCTTGTGCCTTCATGCTACCAGTAGCGACACCTCCTAACGCAATCGTGTTTGGCTCGGGTCACATCAAGCAGAAAGAGATGATGCGAATCGGTATGGTGTTGAACCTAGTTTGTATCCTAGTTCTGACTCTGTTCGCTTGGATCTTCTGGTAAACACTAACGTTCTATAAGCGCATGCTTACAGGAATGCTCCCCTAAACTGGTTAAACTTCCCCCGGTTCAACCAAGACAAAAATGCCCGTTCAGCGTAAGCAAGCACTGAACGGGCATATAAAAACAAGAAACGCTTTCCCTTTTGGTGGCCCCGCGCCACCTTTTTTGTTTTGGCTTTTGGGAGAAGAACCATAAAAACGCCACACGTCACATATGCACGTGTGGCTTATAAACTCATCAAAACAATTTTCAGATTAGTGACTCAAGATCACCTGGTTTCGACCTGAATGCTTTGCTTGATATAAAGCTTCATCAGCGCGAGCAATGGTCTCTGTCACTCGCTCTTGCTTCATCTCGGCAACACCGATACTGCATGTCAGCGGATCGCCATGAACCCAAAGGTGCTGGCTAACCAATAATCGAATGCGTTCAGCTTTTATCTGCGCCTCTCCGGCTTCGGTCTCAGGGCAAAAAACAATGAACTCTTCACCACCCCATCTCACCAACTTGTCGGTAGCGCTGATCGAACTGCCCACCACCATGCTGAACTCGCGTAAAATATGGTCACCCATTTGATGTCCGTACTTGTCATTTACACTCTTGAAGTAGTCGATATCGAGATACAACATACCCAGCTTGCCATGTCCTTGCTTCACATGTTGTGACTGCATTTTCAACCAATCACGAATCGCGTGGCGGTTTAGTATTCCGGTTAACTCATCACGATGGGCCATCTCTGAAAATTCAAAATTCTGTTCTCTCAGTGCGCGATTGACGTTCTTTAAGTGGTGATGTCTTTTCTCTGCGATCACCATGCGTTTTCTTGAACGGTTTAACTCTGACAGCAAGAATACGGTGCCCGTCCCCACCCACACAAACAGTAGGATCATGAACAAGCTTTCTGCGGTGATATACGAACCTTCGAACTCAATACTGCGGATGACGATTCTGTGGTGACCGAGTTTCGCTCCAGACGCAGTAGCAAACTCAACCATATTCACATTCGAAAATTCAGGGGCCGAATGCTCTAACGCAATGTCGTTGTCAGCCAGCCACCATGTCATCACTTGCAGATTTTTGATCGGGATTTCAATCACACCACCATCGATTCCTGGAGAAAACTCCATCCCATTGTACTTGTGCGTGTACTCGTCATCAGGAACTGAATAAGTAGGGTTGTAGTTACGTAGATAGGTTCTCAAACGGCCACTAGAGTCAGCCTCCGCATGGTAATCAATGTTCACTCTAAAGGTGTGGTACTGAGAAAGGTCAAGGCCCGAGGTGATGTCAGGGTTGATACGAATCGACAGCCCACAGTAAGGCCACGGATACTCCGACTCTTTAAGTTCACAGTCGAGAATATACTGCCCATTTTCGTAGGATAACTGGGACGTACTGACTCCCCTATCAACTTGATCACTGGTCGCGATAAATTCATATTTATCAGGGGTAATTGCCGTTATCACACGATTTCCGCTCACACGGTAATACTGCACAATGGCAAGTGTTGCGATAACTAAAAAGATAACAATCTTATGGATCCACTTCACGTCTAAGCTTCCGGCTTAAGGTCCCTATAAATGGGATTTCATGATAAAAAATAACCTGAGTGGATTAATGATATTGATGCCAATAATCCACTAAAAAGCGTTATATCACGCCTGAAAAAAATGTCATACCATAATTTAAACTGAGTGTTTACCATCAATTATCCATCGCAATAATCGAGCAATATTGCGTATAAAAGCAGACTCTATTTGTTATACTCATCGCAAATCATCGTTGACCGTATCGCCTGTTCACAAGGCGAGCGAGTGGACGAAATAATAATCAAAATACAACGAGTAATGTCATGTCTTTATTAGCAAAAGGAACACTCAAGAAGATGAGTGCTTCCCTTGATGGTGCGGTTACTTACCGTTTACCTGTAGGTGAAGAGTTTGTAGAGCTAAACCCTCTGATTGGTAAAACCATCAACCTTACCCATACCGGCAATATTTTTTGTTGTTCGTGTGGTAAGAAAACCAAGAAAAGCTACTCTCAAGGCCACTGCTTTGTGTGCATGAAAAAGCTAGCAAGCTGCGACATGTGCATCATGAAACCAGAGACTTGTCACTACGATGAAGGCACATGTCGTGAGCCTCAATGGGGTGAAGAGAACTGCATGGTTGATCACTTCGTTTACCTATCAAACACATCAAGCCTAAAGGTGGGTATCACTCGTCATACTCAAATCCCTACCCGTTGGATTGACCAAGGCGCGACTCAAGGTTTGCCTATCTTGAAGGTAAAAACACGTCAGATCTCTGGCCTGATCGAAGTTGAGTTAGCGAAGCACATTGCTGACAAAACCAACTGGCGCACGCTGCTAAAAGGCGATGGCGACGATATGGAGTTGGTAGAAAAAGCCAAAGAACTATTGCCATTGGTTGAAGATAAGATCCAAGAGATCAGAGCGAAGTTTGGTGACGATGCAATCGAGATTCTGAGCGAAAACATCACTTCACTGAGCTACCCGGTTGAGCAGCACCCAGTGAAGATTGTATCGCACAACTTTGATAAGAATCCTGAAGTGACAGGCGTACTTCAAGGCATTAAAGGCCAATACCTTATCCTAGATACAGGTGTGATTAACATCCGTAAATTTGGTTCTTACGAAGTGGAAGTGTCTGCATAACTTGTAGAACTTAAACGTTTCTTATAGTTAGAAGCGCTTAGTGAATAGCCAAAAAATAAAATGCCCTCAAGTGATGACTTGAGGGCATTTTTCGTTGTCGATCCTATTCGCTTTCGATGACGATTTTAGGCGTTAGAGCGCAACCACATCTCCGTCTACACAATTCTTGCCGTTGGCTTTCGCGCGATAGAGAGATTGATCGGTTAAATTCACGAGTGCATCAATCGTGACACCGTCTTCACAGGCTTGGCTATCACTGATTCCGATACTGACACTCGAATTAAATCGTAACTGTTCATCAATCTTAAATTCGGTTTGATTAAACTGCTCTCGGATCTGATCAGACACTTGACGCGAAATCTGAGGCGACGCATTAGGGATAAATACAATGAACTCTTCACCGCCCCATCGACCTGCGACACCGCCCACAGCCTCAACATTACGCTTAGTAATATCAGCCAAAGCACAAATGACCTCGTCACCCACCATGTGCCCGTAGGTATCATTGATCGATTTGAAGTCATCGATATCAAGCAGCATACACACTAAGTGAGTCTCAGAGACAAGGTGCTCTCTCAGCCACTCATAAATCGCCCTACGGTTAAGCAAATCCGTCATTTCATCGTAATTCGCTTGGTGTACCAACTGCTTTTCCAGCATCACCTTTTGAGTCACATCTTCGAGCACAACCTGAACGGCTGGCTGACCTTTCCAAGTAATCGCATTGTCGTAAATATTGAAGAACCGATGAACGCCGTCAAAGCCAATGTTTTCAACCACGGTACTAGTACCTGACAACTCCCCTGATACGATCGCGTGATAGTGCTTGCTGATGCCATCGGCATTCTGTTTTGGTACCAGTTCAAGGATAGAGTCCAGCTCTAATACTTGCTCGATGGAAGCCGCGCCTTGCATGTTGACCCAAGATTGATTAACCATCAGCGGCTTGAAATCTCGGTGAACCAAGATGCCCTGCCCAGATTGCATGATCATGTCGTGATACATCTTATCTTGCTCACGCACCGCATTTTGCAGCTGAATCGCAGGGGAAAGATCGATCACTGTGACTTGCAGTGCAGGTCTTCCCTGCCACTCCGTCACATGGTCGATAGAAAACACGGTGAACTCTCTGCCATTGCGATCAACATTGGTATAGGTGTGAACCTGAGGGTCGCGTTGACCACTGACCGTTTCAAGGTAATTTTGATAGGCGAGAACATGATAATCTTCTGAGATTAGATCTAGAAAGCTATCGATATTAGAAAGTAGTTCTTCGGGCGATTGGTATCCATAGATGCGAGCATAGTTAGCGTCAACACTCACTACATTCATATCTTGAATAGTTATTACACCGTACGTGGATTCGAAATTTATTGAAGACATTGCCAACTCCGCACTCTAGCTACACTTCATAAACTGGAGCATAACAACACATCCTGCCAACGCTTCCACAGAATCTATCACGCGTTAGGGACATTAATATGGTATCTAGTATATCGTACTGTTGCGAGCTTCTCTACAATTCAATCGCTAACACCAGTTATCAAAAGTAGACAAGTCTCTCAATCCTATTACGCGCGTCAAAAAACAAAAAAAGATAACGTATATCTATGTAAGCATTAGCTTTTCTGTTTTCCGCTTTAAAGTCGATAGCTAGAGCTAATCACCACTCTTTTCAAATCCGTTCATTATTCACTTCTATCTTGTTGGCTGCCAGCTTGAAACCTTGTCGCTTATTCATTCCAATCCGAAAAGTAAGCGACTAAGAAGTCGATCGCCAGCCGTGCTCTCTGGGGTAGAAAACGGCGGTTTTGATATACGACCCAACTGCTGGTTCCTGCTCCCCAATAATCTTCAAGCACAGGGACAAGCTTTCCATTAGTCAGGCCGCCATTGAAACTGCTTTTGGGAAGGTAGACAACACCAAGCCCCTCTTCACATGCTTTCAGTACTGCGCTCGAATTGTTACTGCGCCAGCGTCCATGTACTCGCACTGCATTTAACGGTTTGCCCTCTTTCTCAAATAGCCACTGATCACTGTTGGCGATAATACAGCTGTGCATTTTCAACTGCTCTGGATGAGTGGGCGTACCAAATTGCTCTAAATAATCTTTGCTGGCTGCGGCCGCCATTGGGCGATCGACGAGCTTTCTTGCCACCAAACCTGAATCGTCCAATCGGCCATAACGAATCGCGAAATCGATGCCATCTTCGATGAAGTTAACCATCTTGGTATTGAAATTCATTTCTATGGTGAGCTCAGGATGCTCTTTAGCAAACTCCATCAGCGCCGCCGCGACATGATTTTCTGCAAACGCGCCTGCCGCACTCACACGCAAAGTACCGCTAAGCTGAGTCTGCTGAGAAGTCACTTGCTCGTTCGCTTGCTGAAGCCCAATGACCAAATCTCTACACTGTTGGTAATAAGTGTGGCCCGATTCAGTCAGGCTAACCATCCGTGTTGAACGCGCAAGCAGGGCCACTCCCACTCTCTCTTCCAACCTTGAAACCTGCCGACTCACATGGCTGGTACTGCAACCTAGCTGTTTAGCGGCTGCTGAAAAGCCGTGGCATTCGGCGACCGCAACAAATTCATTAATCCCTTCAAAGCTATCCATACTTAATCTACTCGTATTTTATCTTTGCTATATAGCAACAATGTTTTGCCTGTTTAGCATATTATCACCTAATTGGTTTAGAACTAGTATTAGAAACAACAAGACGGCGATAGCTAAGTAACAACGCGATACCAAGCTCTAAGCGCTAGCGCCTAACGAACAGCATCAGTGCTTAACGAAAAGCTTCAGCACCTAAATAAAAAAACAGCAGCTCAAAGGGACGAACCATGAAAAAAATACTAATTCCAGTGACTAACCACGCAACACTAGGCGATACAGATCAAGCGAATGGTACTTATGCGCCTGAACTGACTCATGCTCTCAAAGAGATCATTGCTGCGGGTTTTGAGTACGACATCGCTTCTATCAAGGGTGGTAAAGGCCCATTGTACGGAACCGATATTGAAGGGGATTCAGTAAACGCTGAGATCTTGGCTGATGATGACTTCCAAAACCGCATCAACAATACGATTCCTGTAAACCAAATTAATGCAGAAAGCTACGATGCTATCTTCTACCCAGGTGGTTTCGGTTTGCTTTCAGACCTAGCAACCAACGAGCAATTCGCTGCTATTGCGGCTAAGCATTACGAAGATGGTGGTGTGATTGCGTCAGTATGTCACGGCCCTGCGGCGCTGCTTCCGATTGTTTTAAGCAACGGCGAGAAGCTACTAAGCTCTAAATCGGTGACTGGCTTTACACGTGAAGAAGAGATCGACTTTGGCACCATCAACGACATTCCGTTCCTACTGGAAGAGTCTCTTGCTCGCAGCTCAGCGCGTTTCAACAAGGTTCAACCTTGGCAAGAGCTTGTGATTGTTGATGAGCGAGTAATTACAGGCCAGAACCCGACTAGCGCACACGCTGTAGGCGCAGCTCTGGTTAAGAAACTTTATTAGTTAAATCAAGGGCTTATTCGAATAACCGACGTTAATCAAATAAGCTCAATCAAACAAAAAGAGCATACTTCCACCTCAATATTATTGAGAGAAGTATGCTCTTTTCTAATTTTGTAACCACTAAGGTGTTAGTTACTTCTTGCTAGTTACTTCGCAAGATCCCTTCAAGCACATTGAACAACAAGTCGATCTCTTCAATCGAGTTGTAATGCATACAACCAATACGCACCACGCCCTGCTCTTCAATGCCCAACTGTTTCACCAAACCTAATGCGTAGAAATGTCCGTTCCACACACAGATATTATGTTCACCCAACTTCTTGGCGATGAACTCTGGAGAGTGATTATCAAAGGTAATCGCAAACGTTGGCGTTCTTAGGTTCGAATCAAACTCTGTTTTCCCGTAAAGCTTTGCCCCTTCAAGATCAGACAAGCGTTTAAGGAAGTACTCACTGAGCTGGCTTTCATGCTTATTATAAAGCGCGTAGCTTTGCTCTAAACGAGAACGCAATGAATCGGCGGGATCGCCTAACTGCGCCAAGTAATCCACCGCCGCAATCACACCGGCAAGGCCTTCGAAGCTTTGCGTACCTGTCTCAAATCGACCTGGGCCGATATTGGTTGCAGGCTCAACCTTGTAAGGCTTTAACGTGTGTAGCCATTGAGGCGCAACATAAGCAATGCCAACATGCGGGCCGAAGAACTTATACGCTGAACACGCTAAGAAATCGCAATTCAATTGCTGAACATCAATCAAATGATGCGGCGCGTAATGCACGGCATCGACATAAACCTGCGCACCATGCTGATGTGCAAGCTCGATAACTTTCGCCATATCAACAATCGAGCCCGTCGTGTTCGAAGCAAACGTCACCGCGACAAGCTTGGTTTTCTCGTTAAGCAGCGATTCAAAATGCGCCATATCCAAACTGCAATCCGACTCGTCTACGCGAACTTGGCGAACAATCGCGCCTTTGTCGTCTGCCGCTTGCTGCCAGCTTGATACATTTGAGTAATGGTCTAACGCCGTGACGATAACTTCATCGCCCTCTTTCCAATCGCGGCTGATCGCTCGGCTCAATTGGAAGGTCAGAGATGTCATGTTCGCGCCGAACACAACGTTGCCAGAAGACTCCGCATTAAGCAGTGCTTGCGCCGCTTCTCTCGCTTGCTGCATTAAACCTGTGGTCTTCTGGCTAGAAAAGTAATGACCGCCTAGGTTTGAATTAAAGTGCCCAAGGTATTCCGTCATGGATGCTAAAACATTTTCAGGAACCTGAGAGCCACCCGGCCCATCAAAAAAGGTCACCGGCTTACCGTTATGGTATTGGCCTAGCGCGCTAAACTGCTGGCGCACATCATTAAGAGTGAAGGACATTGCGCGCATCCTTAGCCGTTAGAACAAACACATCCATATAGCCCATCTCATCGTGGTCTATGGTGCGAATCGGTTGTGCATTGTGCCAAAGCTTACTGTCTGCCAGCATTGCAACTTCGCCGTCTTCAAGCACTTTTCTAAAGAACGGTGCTTCATGAGAATCTTGGTACAGCATGATCTCGCCACCCACAATGTTATGACGGTTAACACCAATTAAAGCGATGTGGTCGAAGCCATCTTGGTGAACACCTTCTGGCGCAACCTGAGTTTCTTCAAAAATAGCGGCAATGCGGATCTGATGGATTTCGATTTCTTGCCCGTCTTCAAGCCCGTTGGTTTCTATAAACAGCTCACACATTTCTTGCATGCCTTCACTGCTTAGAATCTTCGCTTCAATCGGCTCGAACTGACGAACAACGTCACCTTGAAAGTGATTAATGTTTTCAGACTGAACAAAGTTATGTTTGTCTTGCTCAACGACTTGTCCATTACTGAATTCAACCACCGAGTATCTTCTCAATCGAAACTGGCCGTCCGCATGCTCTGTGCTTGGAAGCTTAGAGAATGACGGTGACAACTCCTCAACTGCGTGGTTACTGAGGTGGGTAATATGTAGGGTATTTTCGTGAGCATGTAACATCATCGACTCCTTAATGATTGTTAATTAACTTTCGATATTTAACGTTTTATTTACATAGAGGATACTTGAAGATATTGCCAAATCAACATTAAAGAATCATTTATCCCGTCAAATTTAATAATTCAGACGCTAAACCCAATCGAGAAATAAAAAGCAGTGTATAACACCAGAATAAAAGATGACCAACTCTTAAAACTAGCACACTCCACTAGCTAGTTATAAATCCCTGAAAATTTAAATTTAACGATATTATTAACTAGCAGGCCAGGTTTCATATTGTATAAGCCCTTACCCTTTAATACGCCAGCCTTCTTGCCTGAGTTCAGGCATCACACTCGCCATCATTCATTTCTATGCTTTTGCACAACGAAATACGACCTACCTATCAATTGCCAAGCTATTGATTATTTACACAACAAACTGAAATTGGTTAATTTATGAGTACGCCAGAAACCAAACGCCTTTGCTTGCGCGTCTGGAACAGGTCGAGTTCGGGGGGAACTCGGCCGCCCTCAAATAGAGTGCTTTCTAATAAAACCTACAATTATAAATGATGCGTTTATTTGGAATATGATGGTCTGCCTTTATGTCCTAACTTAGAATTCGTTAAAAATAGGCGACTATAAAGATTGGGAATGTTCTACACAAAACAGATGAGAGGGTAAGCAAGCTTGAAAGGTTGGTTGCTAAAAGAGCCACCTTTGGTGACATTTACACCAAAAGTCAAAACGAAAATAAGTTAACTAGACTTAAAACGATTCACTTAGAAAATAGGGAATTTAGCTAACACTCAATTTCACTGGACTGATTTTTAAAACCGTTCTTCGAGCGCTTCTGCTGGTACATTCGCTGGTCAGCTAAGCTCAAACACTCAGAAAAATTGACACATTCAAAACTAGATGCGCTTCCAAAACTGAGGCCAGACTGAGGCCAATCAGCACTGCGAATTTGCTCTTCCACCTGAGTCACTCTAAGCTCAATCTGAGAATAGAGAGCCTCAACTTGTTTCTCTTTATCCACTTTCAACAACCAGATAAATTCGTCGCCACCAGCTCGATAAACCATTCCAAGGTCTGTAAATTTTTCTCGCATCATGCGGCTGGTGTATTCTAAAAAGCGATCCCCTTCATCATGACCATAAGTATCATTAATCGATTTAAGGCCATCACAATCGATGAAGACGATACAATAGGAATGATGTACTAATTGTTTACTCGCATCATTAAAATCCAGCCGGTTTCCAAGCCCCGTTAAACTATCCACCCTCGACTGGATATAGGTTTTCTGATGTTGATGTTGTTGAATCCGCAACCATTCAGTCAGTGACAATAAAATGCAGGTACAATCTATTGCTAATGCAACAACAACGATGACTTCTGTCGATCTCTGAGTCGGCAATGGTGCAAAATGCGCAAAAATGTAATATACCAAAGCCGTGCCATAACAAAGACCACCGATCAAATAATATTTAGCGACAAAGTTTCGTTGATAAACCATCAATACGCCAGTCACTATCATTGTCGGCACCCAGATTGCCGCAATTAAATGGGACATAACAAAAGTCAACGAAAACGGGGCAAAGACATTAATAAACCCGATAATGACACACAGCCAACTAAAGGCCTGAAAGGTAAGATTAATACGAATAAAATGCTGCGGAAATCCAAACAATAATCTTGTGTAATAGCAAGAAAAAGCAACCGCAAACGGAAACAATACCATTCCAAAATAAACTGGGTTCCAGCTTTGGCTTGGTAATAAGTACCCCCAAGCGCCTGAAGCGGCGAACCATCCCAGGCCATGTAGCCCAACATAACCAGCACAAGCCAGTGTGACTGGATGTTTAGTTTGAAAGTAACAAAAAAGAGCAAAAACTCCCAACGTTAGCATGACAGTAATAGAAGCTAATGTGAGCGTATTGTTGCGGAAAACGTGAATATAAAATGGATATTCAGGTTGAAGAGTGAAGTTAACTGCCTTTGGAAATTTCTTTGCTTCCAAGTAGAGCCAAAGTGTTCCAGATTCCTCCGCATTCAATATTAACGGGAAGCTTTGCCTATGCAGATGCAAGATACTCTTGTTACTTAATTGGCCAAAATCAAGTATTCGCCTTACTTGACCATTTGTTGATTGCCAGTAACCCCAACCTTGATCCAAATAGTTTGCATGGAGTGTAACTATTTGTTGTGACGACTTGATATCGGAGTTGGCCAAATCAACTCTCAACCCAAACGCCCCTTCACCACCAAATATCGTTTCAATCCTTGGAGAGGATTCAATGTGTTTTTTTAATATGGGAAAATCGACTGGATCAGATAACAAAGGCATTTCATACCATCTTACAGCTTCATTAGCTAACACAGATTGTTCCCCGCTGACCTGCAGCGGAGAAGCAAAAACCGAATTCAGGCACACAATAAACACATTGATAAAAAGGATTAGAATCTGCATAGAGTTCAAATGATTCCGCGCAATATATAAATATCAATAATAACACATACAAAAAAATAACAACTGAGAAACACTCAATAGTTCAAGTATTAACCAACATTACACCTGTTTGTAATCATGCCGTTCATACTAAAAGTGCGTCTTGTGGTCGCTTATCTGCACGCTAATTTTGATGAATTCTTGCAGCGTCTTTTAACGCAAACTTTTTAAAATAAAACATAGGATTCAGGTTCTCTTGTTTTTCTACTCATCAATGTATACGCAAAAAAGTAAATACTGCTATAGAAACACCATGATCAAGAAGGCCCTAAAAGTGAGCAATATGCATAGCTGTTTGCAAGAGCACTTTCCTTGACTTATCGCTATTGATCTAAGACACAGGATTACAAGACCATCATTTAGTTCGGTTATGTTCTAACGTATAACGATTAATTACACTTCAGCCCTTGTTTAACCTTTTATTGCCTCCATATTTTCCATACAATCCTAAGCGATTATAAATAAAAACAATTTCAATTTCGGAGTCCTCATGAGCGACGTAAAGCACTGTAATTTATTGATTCTTGGTTCTGGCCCTGCTGGCTATACAGCTGCAGTTTACGCTGCTCGTGCAAACCTAAACCCAGTACTGGTTACAGGTATGCAGCAAGGTGGTCAGCTTACCACCACAACAGAAGTTGAAAACTGGCCGGGTGATGCTGAAGGTTTAACGGGTCCAGCACTGATGGATCGCATGAAAGAGCACGCAGAGCGCTTTGAAACAGAGATCCTGTTCGACCACATTAACGAAGTCGACCTATCTAACCGCCCTTTCCGTCTTAAAGGCGATTCTGGCGAGTACACGTGTGATGCATTGATCATCTCAACGGGTGCATCGGCTAAGTACCTAGGTTTAGATTCTGAAGAAGCATTCAAAGGCCGCGGCGTTTCTGCTTGTGCAACGTGTGACGGTTTCTTCTACCGCAACCAGAAAGTGGCGGTAGTTGGTGGTGGTAACACGGCTGTTGAAGAAGCACTTTACCTATCTAACATCGCGTCTGAAGTTCACCTTGTTCACCGCCGTGACACGTTCCGCGCTGAAAAGATTCTTGTTAAGCGTTTAATGGACAAAGTAGAGAACGGCAACATTGTTCTTCACACTGATCGCACGCTAGACGAAGTTCTAGGCGACGACATGGGCGTAACGGGCGTTCGTATTAAAGATACTCAGTCTGATAAAACGGAAGATATCGAAGTAATGGGCGCATTCATTGCTATCGGTCACCAACCAAACACTGAAATCTTCAAAGGCCAAGTCGACATGAAAGATGACTACATCATCGTTCAGTCTGGTCTTGAAGGTAACGCAACACAAACCAGCATCCCAGGCGTGTTCGCTGCAGGTGATGTAATGGACCACAACTACCGCCAAGCAATCACTTCTGCTGGTACAGGTTGTATGGCTGCACTGGATGCTGAACGCTTCCTAGATGGCCTTAACGATAAGTAAATCTGAGATTGCAGATTTGATTATCGGAGCTCTCGCCTCAGTAGATGCAGGGCATCATCACAATTTGTTGTAAATCCCTAGAGCCCAGCGGTATATCCACTGGGCTTTCTTTTGTATACTACCCGCCCTCAACAAATAATAATTATCATTAAGCCTTCATAATGGATAAGAAAAAACAACGCAGCTTGAACAAGTGGCTTAAGCAACAGAGTAAGTTAGCGAAACGCTGGCTTATGATTGCGATTAGCCTTGGCGTACTTTCAAGCGTGTTCTTAATTGCTCAAGCAGCTCTTCTCGCCTCTATTCTTCACCAGCTGATCATCGAGAATGTCGATAAATCTGAACTGGTTGGTCATTTCGCAGGCTTGGCATTATCGGTCGTTGGCCGTGCTGGCTGTACATGGGGACGTGAAATCGCAGGTTATCGCTGTGGTGAACAGATCCGGGTCTACATAAGGCAACTGATCCTTGATAAGTTACGTGAGTTAGGCCCTGCTTACATTAAAGGTAAACCTGCCGGTACGTGGGCAACGCTGTTGCTAGAACAAGTAGAAGACATGCAAGACTTCTTCTCTCGTTACTTACCTCAGATGTCTCTGTCGGTAATGATTCCATTCATTATTTTGGTTGTGGTGTTCCCAGTAAACTGGGCAGCAGGACTGATCTTCTTGATTACGGCTCCACTGGTACCGATGTTCATGGCACTTGTGGGCATGAAAGCGGCCGATGCCAACCGTAAAAACTTCAAAGCGCTGCAGCGTCTTTCAGGTCACTTTTACGACCGTTTGCAGTCAATGACGACTATTCGTCTATTTGATCGTACCAACGCTGAAACAGAAGTACTGAAAGGTGCATCTGAAGTGTTCAGAACGCGCACCATGGATGTGTTAAAAATCGCTTTCTTGTCTTCTGCGGTACTTGAGTTCTTCACGTCGATCTCTATCGCGATGACGGCGGTTTACTTTGGTTTCACCTACATTGGTGAGCTTAACTTTGGTCACTACGGTGCAGGCATTACTCTATTCGCCGGTTTGTTCATCCTTATCTTGGCGCCAGAGTTTTACCAACCTCTACGTGACTTAGGTACTTTCTACCACGCGAAGCAACAAGCGGTTGGCGCAGCCGAAAGTATTGTCGAGTTCCTAGAAACAGACATCACTAAGGTTAAATCAGGCAACACTCAACTCGATTCAGCTCAAGGCATCAATATTGAAGCTCAAGATCTCAAAGTATTAAGTCCTGAAGGTGTTCAATTGGTCGGCCCTATCTCGTTTGCATTGAACACTCGCCAATCGACTGCGTTAGTTGGCCCAAGTGGTGCGGGTAAAACAAGTTTGATCAACGCCATCCTTGGTTTCATGCCTTATGAAGGAAGCTTGAAAATCAATGGTATTGAATTGCGTGACCTCGACTTAGCCTCTTGGCGTAAAACCATTAGCTGGGTTGGTCAAAACCCATTGTTGTTGCACGGCAGCATTCGTGACAACGTCACCCTAGGTAAGCACGATATCGCTGACCAAGTTGTCGAGAATGCACTTGAGCAATCTTTTGCTAGCGAATTCGTAAACGAGCACGGCTTGGATTACATGATTTCTGATCGCTCTGGAGGCCTGTCTGTTGGTCAATCTCAGCGTTTAGCTCTAGCTCGCGCAATGATTCAAGACGGTCAGTTCTGGTTGCTCGATGAACCCACTGCCAGCCTAGATACTCGTAGCGAACAGTTGGTAATGAAAGGCATCAATAGCAACATCGAAAGCCGCACTGCCCTACTTGTGACGCACCAACTTGCCCCGCTTCAATCGGTCGATAACATTCTGGTTATGCGCGATGGTGGTCTTGTTGAACAAGGTCATTACTCTCAGCTTTCGACTGCGGGTGGTTTATTCGAAGAGATGCTTAACGCGAACTTAGCTCAACAAGATAATAAGGGTAATTTAGATGCGTGATTTACTGCCTTACCTGAAACTCTATAAAAAGCATTGGTTTGGCCTATCGCTAGGCATGCTATTGGCTTTTGCTACTCTGTCGGCTTCTATCGGCTTGTTAACGCTATCGGGTTG
>NZ_JBFRTU010000001.1:45013-92215 GCF_041474275.1 Vibrio sp. 10N.222.52.B7
AACGCTATCGGGTTGGTTCATTTCAGCTTCTGCGGTTGCTGGCCTTACGATTGCACGTGAAACCTTCAACTACATGCTGCCGGGTGGCGGTGTACGTGGTTTGGCAATGAGCCGTACTGCGGGTCGTTGGGGCGAACGTGTTGTGAGCCACAATGCGACATTCAAACTACTGACTGATCTGCGTATCTTCTTCTTCAAGAAGCTGGCTCCGCTGATCCCAGGTCGTATTTCAAACCTTCGTGACGCTGACCTACTTAACCGCTTGGTTGCTGATGTCGACGCTATGGACCACGTTTACTTGCGCTTAGTCAGCCCTGTAACGGTTGGTGTGTTTGGTATCTTCTTCCTGACTCTGTTCTTGATGTGGTTCGATAGTTCGCTTGGTTTAATCTTGGGTTCTATCCTTCTGATCATGCTGTTGGTTTGGCCTGTCTTGTTCTACAAGTTGGGTAAACGTAACGGTGGTGAACTAACACAGAACAAAGCAGACCTTCGTGTTACTACGCTAGATTGGATTGAAGGCTACAGCGAACTGACTCTGTTCGGTGCAGAAGAGCGTTACCGTAATGCGATTCTAGAGACACAACACAAGCTGATGGCGAATCAGTTTGTGAACGCTAACCTAACCGGTATGGCGTCAGCTGCGCTAATGCTGTTCAACGGTTTAACGTTGGTTCTTATGCTTTGGCTTGCGGCTGACGGTGTAGGTGGTAATGCACCAGACCCGTTCATCGCGCTAATGGCATTCGCAACCATGGCAAGCTTCGAGCTATTAATGCCAATTGCAGGTGCGTTCCAGCATTTAGGTCAAACTCTGTCTTCAGCACGTCGCTTGAACGAAGTTATTTTGTCGGAGCCTGAAGTTCAGTTCACTGAAGAGAAGCTAGACATCAACAAGCCGCTTGATATTACGTTCTCAAACGTGACGTTCAACTACCCTGATTCTGAGCGCAGTGTTCTGAACGCTGTTGACCTAACGATCCCTGCCACGCACAAGGTTGCGATTGTTGGTCAAACGGGTTCTGGTAAATCGACTCTGATTCAGCTTCTGACTCGCTACTGGGATCCTAAAAAGGGCTACATATCAATCGCGGGTATTGAACTGACGCAGTGGAACGAATCGCAGCTTCGTGAATCAATCAGTGTAGTAAGCCAACGTGTCGACATTCTAAATGGTACTTTGCGTGACAACTTGTTGATTGCAAGACCAGAAGCGACCGATGATCACTTAGCAAATATCCTAAGAGATGTTGGCCTAGAAAAGCTGCTTGAGAATAATGCACTTGATAGCTGGTTAGGTGACGGTGGTCGTCAACTGTCTGGGGGTGAGAAGCGCCGTATTGGTATCGCACGCGCGATTCTTCATGATGCCCCTATCCTGCTTCTTGATGAGCCAACAGAAGGCTTAGATAAGCAAACAGAACACAGCATCATGGCACTGTTCGAGAAGCACTTTGAAGGCAAGACGGTTATCTTCATTACGCACCGTTTGATTGGTTTAGAATCGATGGATTCTATCGTTCTGATTGAACAAGGCGAGATTGTTGAAAACGGCTCTCATGAGAAACTGTTAAACGAAGCAGGACGTTATTTCCAACTTCGTCAGGCAATCTAGCTTCCCCTTAAGCTATAAAGAAAACTATTCAAGGCCCGAGTTTATGCTCGGGCTTTTTGTTGTCTGCGATTCTAGTCTCGAGCAACCATTCCCCCCCTAAACGGTTGTTCATGCGCTGATTAGTTTTGCCCTTTCCTACAAAAACTTACCATTTACAAAGCAACGAGTTGCACACAATTCAAGTCGTAGCACATTACTATGATCATCTTTCTAGGATAATACGTATCAATCAACCTCATGGAATAACCTCCCCCTAAAATAATGGAGAACAGTGTATGTCTTTACGATTAATCGCAACAACGATAGCGCTTGTAGGTGCTAGCTTTACCGCTCAAGCGAGCTCGGAATGTGAAGTATCGATTGATGCTAGTGATCAAATGAAATTTTCAACTGACACATTAAGCGTTCCAGCGAGCTGTAAAGAAGTGAAGCTGACGCTAAACCATACTGGTTCTATGCCAGCCCAATCAATGGGTCACAACGTCGTTATAACAGACACTGCGTCGCTACAAGCAGTAGGCATCGATGGTATGTCGGCAGGTATCGACAATAACTACTTAAAACCTGACGACAGCCGCGTTTACGCCTTCACTCGTGTTATCGGTGGTGGCGAGTCAACCTCAATCACTTTCAGCACAGAGAAAATGACAGCCGGTGGCGACTACTCTTTCCTATGTTCATTCCCGGGCCACTGGGCAATCATGAAGGGCAAGTTTGAGTTTAAATAACTCGTTAGTCTAGATTGTACAGATACATCAAAGCCCCAACCTAGGTCGGGGCTTTGTTATATTGGCTTCGATTACAGCTTGAAGCGGCTGATTTCGCTTTCTAGCTCGTGAGACAGTTCAGACAGCTGAGCAGCTTGTTCTGCAGCTTGGTGCGCTTCGTCTGCTAGCTCGTTAGATACGTCACGGATTCCTTCAGTGTTACGAGTAATCTCAGACGTTACTGACGCTTGCTCTTCTGCAGCAGAAGCAATCTGTGTTGCCATGTCGCTGATGCGTTCAACAGCAGCATGGATTTGCGTTAGGCTTGCAGCCGCTGAGTTCGCGTCATCAACACTGGTTTCAGCAAGAGTACGGCTATCGTTCATGATGTTAACCGCTTTGCCTGTTGTACCTTGCAGCAACTCAATCGTTTGTTGAATTTCTTGCGTTGAACCGTGTGTACGTTGGCTCAGAACTCGAACTTCATCCGCTACTACTGCGAAACCACGACCTTGCTCACCGGCACGTGCTGCTTCAATAGCGGCGTTAAGTGCAAGTAGGTTCGTTTGTTCTGCAATACCTTGAATGTTAGACAAGATAGCGTTGATGCTGTTGCCGTGCTCTTCAAGCTCGAGAATCACGTTAGTTGCGATTTGAACTTCTTGAGCAAGGTTTTGGATAGAGCTTTGAGTCTGTGTTACTTGACCAGTACCGTGCTCACACGCGCCAACCGCTTCAGATGAGTTCTGTGCAGTGTGGTCTGCGTTACCTGCGATCTCTTGTGTTGCTGCAGCCATTTCGTTAACGGCTGTTGCTACCATGTTGATCTCGTCTTGTTGCATTTGGATACGAGCACTACGTTCTTCAGCTTGAGAAGCCGTTTGACGTGCTTGGTTGCCTAGCGCAGCAGATACTTCGCTTAGCTTGATCACCATGGTGTGCATGTTACCCACAAAGCGGTTGAAGTTTGCTGCAAGCTGACCAATTTCGTCGTCGCTCTTAGGCTCAAGGCGTTGAGTAAGATCGCCCTCACCTGAAGCAATTTCTTCAAGTGCTGCTGAAACGCGGTTTAGGTCGCGGAATAGGAAGCTTACTAACCAAGACACGAGTACGATTACGATGAGCGTAATAACGACAGCAGTGATGATCAGCTGAGTAAGTAGCGTTGAGTGGTTCGCTTCTTCTGTTGCTTTGTCCATCTGAACCGCGAAGATCCAGTTAGTGTTAGGCACCTTCGTGAAGTAAAGCAGCTTGTCTGCGCCGCGCTCTTTGATGATCTCGATGCTACCCGTACGCACTGCGTTTTCGATGATAGGCATAGAGATATCGTTTGAAAGCTGGCTTACCGGCTTCAAGCTTAGTGCTGAATCTGGGTGTGCTAGGAATGTGCCGTCAGAGGCATCAATTAGCATTGCGTAAGCGTTGTCACCAACATCAAGGCTGATTACATCGTTAACCAACTGGTCGATCAGTACGTCTGCACCAACAACACCAACAAGTTGGCCATTGTGGCGAACAGGTTCTGCGATCGTTACTAGAAGTGCTTTGGTGATTGCATCTTGGTAAGCCGTAGTAATGATTTGCTTACCTGCAGCGTTTGCTTCTTGGTACCAAGGACGTTGACGAGGATCGTAATCTGCACGATTACGTTCAGGATGTGAACGGTACATTCCACCTTCTGGAGTACCTAAAAAGATATCGTCAAAGCCACCCGCTACACGAGCTTGTCTAAGGAAAGGAACAACATCATCCTCTCGTGAAAAGTCATTAAATGCTGATGCGATATCAGTACGGATATCAATCCAGTTTTTAATACCTTCAGATGCTGCTTCAGATACGCTTTCAGCTCGTAGGTATACGCCATTACGAGTCTGTTCAAATAATTGGTTTGCTGACAACCAAGTCAACGCTGTAGCCATAACGACAACAGCAGATAGGCTAGCGCCTATCAACTTCTGCTTTAGTGTTAGTTTCATGTCAAAGTTTCACGAGTGGTGGGAAATCTCGCGCATACTACCCAATATCAGTATTAAATTCGAGCAATTTTATAATTTAATATCGGAATATAATTTTAAGCAAACCATAAGCTTACCTAATGTCAATTCCTTGGCTTGTCGCCAAATTTAAGGCGGTGTTGTCTCTACGGTTATTAACATTTTTATCGCACTTCACATGTTAAAAAGAGACAAGAAAACACGGTAAAGAAGAAACAAAAAAGGCAGAAGAGTTTCCTCTTCTGCCTTCATATTATTTACCACTCTACTGCGTATAAATTGCAGTAGATTTCAGCTTACAAAGCCTAGCGTTTTTCTGTACGCATACCCATTAGCAAGCTCACACACATCAGTAATAGAATGATGGTGAATGGCAATGCTGTAGAGATTGCACCCGCTTGTAGAGCTTGTACTGCTTCAGTACCACCAACCCACAATAGAGCCACAGCAATCGCACCTTCTAGGAACGCCCAGAACACACGTTGAGGCACAGGCGTATCAACTTTACCACCCGCGGTGATGCTGTCGATTACTAGAGAGCCTGAGTCAGACGATGTAATGAAGAAGACTAGAACCAATACAACCGCAATGATTGAAAGCAGAGTCCCGAACGGCAGTGCATCAAACATTTGGAACATTGCTAGTGATACATCTGTTAGGCCGTCTTGACCAAGAATACCAACGTTATTCACGATTTGGTCAATCGCCATGCCACCGAATACTGACATCCAAATGATAGTCACTGTAGTCGGTACAATCAGTACTGCTGTGATGAACTCACGAACGGTACGACCTTTAGAAACACGTGCGATAAACATACCTACGAATGGAGACCATGAGATCCACCAAGCCCAGTAGAATACAGTCCAACCGTGCATCCACGTTTCATCTTCACGACCGTGAGGGTTACTCAACGGAATGATGTTTTCAATGTATGCCATCAATGTCGTTGGGATAGAACCTAAAGTCACCGCGTAGCCGATTAGAGCCACTAAGATAAGCAGTAGGAAAGCCACCAACATGTTGATGTTACTGATAACTTTAACGCCACCATCAATACCACGAAGTACTGATACTACCGCCAATAAAGTCACCGCTGTAATCACAATAACTTGCAGACCTAAGCCCGCTTCAATGCCGAATACATGCTGAATACCACTTGCCGCTTGTTGTGCACCAAGACCTAACGATGTCGCCAGACCAAATAGCGTTGCAAGTACAGCAAGAATATCAACAATGTGACCTGCCCAGCCCCAAGCTCTATCACCTAAAATTGGGTAAAAGATAGAACGGATAGAAAGAGGCAATCCCTTGTTGTAAGAGAAAAACGCAAGTGACAGTGCTACTACGCCATAAATCGCCCAAGGGTGTAGACCCCAGTGATACATGGTTGCGCCCAATGCCAGTTTTGCAGCTTCTGGTGTGTTTGGTTCAACACCTAACGGAGTTTCAAACCAACCCGTGAAGTAAGCCGCTGGCTCTGCCACACTCCAGAACATCAAGCCGATACCCATACCTGCGGCAAACAGCATCGATAGCCAAGAGAAGAATGAGTAATCTGCCGTCGCATCAACACCACCAAGGCGGATTTTGCCGTACGGAGAAACAATCAAACCTAAGCAGAAAATTACGAAAATATTACCCGACCAGATGAAAAGCCAATCAAACGAATTGATAATCTGGCCTTTAACGCCATCTAGCGCAGCCTTTGCTGAAGCGGTATCTGTAATAAGAACACCGATCAGGAACAAAGCGATAAGTCCCGCACTAATACCAAATACTGGGTTATGAACATCAAAACCCCATTTTTGGACGTTATCTTGACCGACAGTGTAATCCGTACTGTCGATACTGTATTTATCTATACCTTTAGTCATTATCCCTCTCTACGGAATTCTATTAGGGTCTATTGACCTCGTATTCCTTACTTACCTGCGACTTAATTACAAACTCGAACCTACGATCCAAGTAGTACAAGCTGTTGTCACAATAATTCAAATACTTGGATGTCTGAAGTTTAGCAGGTTAACTTGTTGTTTTCAGTAAACTAGAATCGGTTCGATGGAATTTCAAACAATATTCACGTAATTACTCAAGTTTATGACGAAAAAAAGGTCGACCCTGTCGACCTTTTTATCAAAAATACTTTTAACTCAAAGCATTTTGGTGCTTAACCAATTGATTTTCAGTTCGTAAACCTAGCAATAAGCTTAGGCACATAAGCAATAATATGAAGGCAAATGGTAGCGCCATCGATACCGTTCCAGCTTGCAGTGCTTGAATAGATTCCGTACCACCAACCCATAGTAGAACCGCTGCAATCGCGCCGCCCATCAACGCCCAAAATACACGTTGTGGAACCGGTGCATCCACTTTACCGCCAGAGGTAATGCTATCGATAACCAATGAGCCTGAATCAGAAGAGGTGATAAAGAACACCATAATCAAACCAATCGATACCACTGAAAGCACAGAGCTCATTGGCAGAGCATCGTAAGTATGGAAAAGAGAAAGTGTAATATCTTGCAGACCATTCACACCAATCTCGCCCACCTTGTTCGCCACTTGATCAATCGCGATGCCACCGAAAATAGCCATCCAGATGATGATTACTGTCGTTGGGATGAACAATACAGCAACGATGAATTCACGAATCGTTCGACCTTTAGAGATACGAGCGATGAACATGCCTACGAATGGTGACCAAGACATCCACCATGCCCAGTAGAATACCGTCCAACCTTGCATCCACGTTTCGTCATCACGACCGTGAGGATTGCTTAAGGGAATGAAGTTTTCAATGTAGCCCATTAGCGCGGTTGGGATTGCTTTAATACCCGCCATGCCACCAGCGATGGTAACGAAGATAAGTAAGCCCAAAGCAACCAGCATGTTCACATTACTCAGAAGCTTTACACCACCGTTGATGCCACGAACCACGGACATTGTCGCTAAGAAAGTAACCACAGCGATAACAATCAGCTGCATGCCAATACCGCCATCGGTACCAAATACATGGTTAATACCACTGGTCGCTTGTTGAGCACCTAAGCCCAATGAAGTTGCAAGGCCAAATAGCGTTGCAAGCACAGCGACGATATCAACAATATGACCAAACCAACCCCAAGTTCTATCACCCAAGATAGGGTAGAAAATAGAGCGGATTGATAGAGGTAAACCTTTATTGAAGGTGAAGAAGGCAAGCGCTAGAGCAACAACCGCGTAAATCGCCCAACCGTGCAGACCCCAGTTGTAGATGGTTGCACCAAGAGCCAACTTCGCCGCTTCAGGAGAGTAAGCTTCAACACCTAGTGGTGTTTCATACCAGCCAGTGAAGTAAGCTACTGGCTCAGCAACACCCCAGAACATTAAGCCAATACCCATTCCTGCGGCGAATAACATCGACATCCAAGATAGGTTTGAGTGCTCTGCTTTGGCATCATTGCCACCAATACGTATCTTGCCATACGGGGAGACAATGAGGGCAAAACAGAAAATTACGAAGATGTTTGCTGCCCACATGAAGAAACCATCGAAGTTACCAATGACTTTCCATTTGATTCCATCAAGCGCCGCTTTTGCGGTTTCAGGGTCTGCGACTAGAAGTGCCAACAGGAAGATAATGATCGCCCCTGCACTGATTCCAAATACTGGGTTGTGAACATCAAAACCCCATTTCTGAACGTTATCTTGTCCTACTGTATAATCGGTATTTTCAATACTATACCTATCTTTTACAGGCTCCATGCTTCCTCTCTAATTTGCAGCGCACAGTTTGCAACATTGCATTCGGCGCTTAAATTTCGAAAAGAAGAATATCAACCTGTCGCAAAAATACTAAAAAAACCTCCATAAAGGAGGCGTAAATTACACATTTAACGTTATTTAGCGTAAGATCAGTCCACAAGCCCGGAGCTGACCGCATATTTAGCAAGCTCTGCCGTAGAGTGAATATCGAGCTTATGCTTAATATTTTGCCTATGGGTTTCTACCGTTCGATAGCTGATATTCAGCGCCTTTGCGACCTCTTTACTGCTCTCCCCTTTTGCGACTAATTTCAGCACAGCCTCTTCACGTCTGCTCAATGGATTCTTGACAGATGGCGTGGGAGTAATCGGCTGAGTAAACAAATTCTGCGTGACTTTTTCACAGAAATAGGTCGATCCTTGATTGACCGTTTTGATTGCCTGTACCATTTTTTCAGCCGAAATCTCTTTCAACATGTAACCGACAGCACCCGACTGCATCACCTTCATGATGTATTCACGGTTGTTATGCATGGTCAGCATCAGGACCTTGGCTTCTGGGTCTTCTTCTTTAATCAGATGGGTGGCATCAATGCCATTCATGATAGGCATGCTGATATCCATCAACACCACATCAGGGCGCAGAGACTTAACGACCTCTACCGCTTCTAGTCCATTGCTGGCCGTACCTATCACGCTAATATCTGGCTCGAGTTCCAATCTCGCCATAAAGCCATCCAGTACCACTTGGTGATCATCAGCAATCACAACTCGAATAACTTCACTCATTCATTAATCCCTCTAGTGTCAGTAACACTGTAATTTCCGTTCCGAGGCCAATCTCACTCATCAATTCAAAGTCACCACCGATGAACTCCACTCGCTCTCTCATGTTACGCAGCCCGATCCCTCGTTTTTCCATCGCTTTATAGGTGTTGAAACCGACACCGTTATCTTGAATCAGTAGTTGCAACACATTACCAATTTGCTGAGCGATAACCGTTACTTTGGTCGCTTGTGCATGTTTTTCTATATTATTCAGCGACTCTTGCACGACTCGATATAGGGTCGTCGCCGCCTCTGATTTTAACTTACCAGGTTGAGTAGCAAACATGGTCTCGACTTCTATGCCCGAGTGCGCCTGAAAATCTAACAGTAATGAAGACAATGCCGCTTCTAAGCCTATGTCATCCAATGAACTTGGACGAAGTTGATGCGAGATGTGCCTCACTTCTTCGATCGCTCGCATCAGTGAATGCTGCGACTTATTCAAATGTGCTTTAAGGTCTTCATTTTGTAGCTTATTACCGAGCAGTTCCAAATGGCAACGACTCGACACTAATAATTGGTTAATACCATCATGCAACTCACGCGCTAGATGCTTCTTCTCGTCTTCTTGGAACATCACCGTCTTATGCGCCAGCTCCTTTAAGTTGTTATCAGCAATCCGATGTTCATGCATGTTAATAGCCAAGGTCAGCACGATGATGACCGCGACCGTTACGCTCAAAATCACCACAATCGAAAAGAACGTGGTTTCAATATTCTTATTTATCGCAGCCTGCATCGAAGCCACTTCTTGGTGTACGTCTTCAATATACAAGCCGGTGCCAATCATCCAGTCCCAACGCTCTAACCAAGCGGCGTAGCTCAGCTTAGACACCACCTCACCCGTCGACGGTTTTTGCCACAAATACTGGTGAAACCCGCCTCCGGTTTGCGCTTCTCTTAACAGAGCCTCTATCAGAAAATCGCCATCTTCATCTTGCAGTTGGAGTAGGTTTTGGCCTATCAATTCTGGCTGAATTGGATGAACCAAGTTGGTCCCGAGGCGATCGTATGCGAAGAAGTACCCATCAGAGCCATATCTAAGTTTAGACAATATGGTTCGAACTTTTTTTTTGGCTTGGGCTTCTTGGATATTTGGATCGTTATAGACGTGTTCTATGGCGTCGAACGCGAGATCAACCGTGTCTTTGAGGGCGTTTTCACGCGACTTGATTAGGCTGTCTCTAAAGATCTCGACTTCTTTAGCGCCTAACGTCTTAGTCTGGTGCAGCGAGATCCAACTAATACTCGCCGTTACCAGCAGCAACGGGAGCAACGTCAGCAAAATCAGCTTGGCTTTTAGAGGCATTCCTTTCCCTCACAAAAAACGGCTTACTGAACATCAATAAGCCGTTTTACTTTAGCAATTTATAGATAGCCGTCGAAACATATCATTCACATTCTTGGCTTCACTCACATTCCATAGAAAGATGGGAAAGCGAGAAGTGATCCAAGTACGAGGATTTGAATCAGAATGAACGGCATCACACCTCGGTAGATGTCCTTAGTCGTCACGCCTTTCGGTGCTACGCCTTTTAAATAGAACAAACTAAAACCAAATGGCGGCGTTAAGAAGGAAGTTTGTAGGTTCATCGCAATAAGGATAGCGAACCATGTCATGTTGATGCCCATCAGTTCAGCAACTGGCGCAATGATCGGCACGATGATGAAACAGATCTCTACGAAGTCGATGAAGAAACCCAGAATCAGAATCACCAGCATGGTAATGATCAGGAAGCCCCATTTTTCACCTGGCAGTTGTAGCATCCACTCTTCAACCAGATAGTCGCCACCAGTGTAGGTAAACGCCATTGAGAATGCCGTTGCACCCAACAAGATAGCAAATACCATCGCCGTTACTTTCACCGTCTCTTTCGACGCCTCGTACACCATCAACCAACTAAATTGACCGTAAAGCAGTGCAAGTATCATCGCACCCGCGCCACCTAATGCGGCTGACTCTGTTGGCGTAGCAACACCTGCGAAGATAGAGCCCAGTACAACAATGATTAACGCTAGAGGCGGAAGAATCGCTTTCAGTGCATTAAACACTTCCTGCTTACGGCTGATGGAGTCATCACGTTCAATAGGTTGAGCCGCTTCAGGGTGTAGCTTTGCGTATATCAAGATATAAACGATGTACGCGCCGACCAGCATCACGCCTGGCCAAATCGCCGCTTGGAACAAGTCGCCTACAGGAACACCTAGAACATCACCCAATAGAATCAATACGATGGAGGGTGGAATGATCTGCCCTAGCGTACCAGACGCACAAATAGTGCCGCAGGCTAAGCCTTTGTCGTAATTGTACTTGAGCATTACAGGTAGGGAGATAAGTCCCATAGCAACAACAGAAGCACCAACCACGCCAGTAGAAGCCGCAAGTAGTGAACCTACTAATACGGTTGAAATCGCGATACCACCACGAACGCCGCCAAACAGTCGCCCCATAGACTCAAGCAACTGCTCAGCAAGCTTGGTCTTTTGTAGAACGAGCCCCATAAAAACAAACAATGGAACGGCCATCAGAACCGTGTTTTCCATAATGGATTGAATTCGATATGGCATGAAGGCAAACATTTCAATGCCCTCAGCCCAAACACCAAAGATTAACGCGATACCACCAAAGGTAAACGCCACTGGGAAGCCAAGTAAAAGCGCAAACAAGGCTACGAAAAACATTACTATTCCAATCATGTTCAGCCTCTACTTGTTTTTTGTATGAATATTGTTTGCATGGATAAGATGCGGATTAAAAATCTTATTCAGTGAATGCAGGATCAAACCTACGCCACTGAGTGCCATCAAAAAGAATGACAGCGGGATCATAGCTTTGATGATCCAGCGATACGGCAGGCCACCGGGATCGCCTGAGGTTTCACCCAGTTCATAACTCTCTTTGGCAACATCGATACCAAACCAAGCCACCAGCAGGCAAAACGGAAGTAGAAAGATAAGCGTGCCAAGCAGGTCAATAATCGCTTGTGCTTTAAAGCTCAGTTGCTCGTAGAACACATCCACTCGCACATGACCACCAGCCTTGATGGCATAAGGAACACCTAATAGGAAAACGGCTGAGAAGAGGTGCCACTCCATCTCTTGGAAGGCGATAGAGACATCGTTGAAGGCATATCTCATGACAACGTCATACACGACGTTGGCGATAAGTAAAATAAACAACATACTGGAAAGCCATCCCAGTGCGTCACCGATACGATTAAACAGGCGTTCAATATAAATTAGACTTCGCATTCCCGACTCCATGGAATTTGAAAAGACATCGCGCAGCTGAGGTAACGAGCTGTAGGACGTAGAAAAGGTTCTTGAGCGTAATACAGGATTTATCCTGCTTAGTTATTATGTTTTAAATGAACCCTCGGCTTATTCACTCTTAAATACTCAATAAGAAAAGCTTCGGGTTCATTTAGATTCAGTTCAACAACTGTCGATTATTTCGCTTGGCTATTTAGATAAGCTCTATGTGAAATATCCGTCCATGAACGTACTTGCTCTAGGTAGCTTGCTTGTGAAGCTTGAATCTCTTTTGCTAGCTCATCTTTCTCAGCATGTGCAGCCAGTAGGCGATCGTTCGCTTCTTTCAGAGCAGACATAACCTCTGGTGGGAAATCTTTCACTTGTACATCTGGGTATTCTGTCTTCATTGAAACCCAGTTCTTACCACTTTCGTGCGTTGCTTGTGTGTACATGTCGTAAGCCGCAGTACGCATTGCAACACGTAAGATTTCTTGTAGGTCTTCAGGCAGCTTGTTCCATGTACGCTTGTTCACTAGGAATTGAAGCTCTGAACCCGGCTCGTGCCAACCTGTGTAGTAGTAAGGCGCGATTTTGTGGAAGCCCATTCGTAAATCCAGCGATGGACCTACCCACTCTAGTGCATCAATCGTGCGACGCTCTAGAGACGTGTAAAGTTCACCTGGGGCAATGTTCGTCGGTTTAGCACCTAGCTCAGCAAGAATCTCGCCTGCAAAGCCCGGGATTCGCATTTTCAGACCTTGTAGATCTTCAACGCTGTTGATCTCTTTTTGAAACCACCCCCCCATCTGGATATCCGTGTTACCACCAGGGAAAGACATCAAGTTATGTGGAGAGTAAACCTGCTCCATTAACTCCATACCACCACCGTGATAGAACCACGCGTATTGTTCTGCGGGCGTCATACCGAAAGGCATAGAAGTGAAGTAAAGAGTGTTTGGAACTTTACCTTTCCAGTAGTAAGAGCCTGAGTGACCCATGTCGTATTGACCAGACTTAACCATGTCAAAAACGCCAAGAGGTGCTTTGTGTTTGTTTGCTGAATCGATTCTGATTTGCAGTCGACCATTCGACATCTTCTCAGCCATCGCCGCCATGTTTTTGGTTGCATCACCGAAAACTGGGAAGTTTGGTCCCCAAGTTTCCGCAAGTTTTAAACGGTAAACCTTATCAGCGGCTGTAGCACCAGTAGCGACCAAAGCTAAACAAGCCGCAGCAGTTACTGCAACGTTTTTAAAAACTCGTGTGAGGGAGTTAGAAATGAGACTCATGTTCACGTCCTTTGTTGGGTTAACACTCTTTCTATGAGCATTTTTTATGATTCAACATAAGAGTGCACCGTGATGAGGCAACAAGATATCAGGGAGAGCACGCACGCATGGCGTTAACAAAGTTACGTATTAGACCAAAGGATTAAGTAGAACTACGTAGGAGATGATTGAATAGTGTCGATTTCAAAGGAGTTTGGATATTCACCAAGGCAATGCGTATTGATAAATACCTAAGTATTAATAATTAAATACTCTTAACAATTGATTGCCATTTCGTGATGAAGCTCTATTCATTGCTGTATTTTAGGGAAAAAAATCAAGGCTTTGCTCTCTTGATCTACCTAGCTAACGCCCTAATTTAGTGCTTGCTGATTCGAAGCTCTGACACGAGACAACACTAATCAGTTAAGCCGTATATCGAATTGGAATTGAGATTATAGAGCCTAGGTTTAGGCTTGGATTTGGGCTCGGACTTGGCATAATGTGCCAGATACAAAAAAGCCTCGAAAATCGAGGCTTAAAAACTTAACGAAGCGAATGTAATCCCACAGGATTAGATAGCTTTGTAGATAACCTTGTTACCTGCTAGCTGCTCTTTCGCTACTAGGTTTTCTTCAAGAAGTTTTTTCAATGCGCCTGTTGCCCATGAAGCTGCTTTCGCGTCTTCTTGACCAGCTTCTAGGCCGATACCTTTAGGGTTAATGCCTTCAGCATTGCTAACAACGATGTCTAGAACTTGTTGTTGCTTAGGAGTCAGTGCTACTGCAACTTCTTTAGTTGCTGCTACTGCTTTCTCTACCGCTGGTTTTGCTGCTACAGTTTTTTCTGCTACAACTTTCTCTGCGACAGGCTTCGCTTTTTTCGGCGTTGCCACTGCTTTAACTACAGCCGCTTTAGTGCGTTTCTGCAGTTTAGCCTGCACCTTACGCTTATGAGCAAGTCTCATTGAATATTTCTCCAGTTCACTGCTCTTTTCGCAGTGGTGAAAATTTGAAGCGCGATTTATACCAAAAAACAGGAGCTATTTGTAGAGTGAAGCGTCGAAAGTCGACGAAAAATACCGATATTGTCTACTAGCGTCTATTATTTAAACATCGACTTATCAATTCAGGGTCATATACACTGGTTATCCATCCAGACAAAAATATGAAAACTTGGTGTTACCTATGGACACTCGTCACCTTAGTAATTTCTCTTTGCCTTCATTCACTCGCTCGTACCGTATCCTCGCCATTATTTTAGGCTTCATTTGCTTGATCGTTTCGCTCTACAGTGACAATCCAAAGTTACTGATCGTGGGTGCTTTTTGCAGTATTGCGCTTCTGGGAACTGGCTACTATTTGATGCTGCGCAGCCGAGTGATGTTCACACTTACCCCGACTCATTTTCAGCAGCACTTTTACAAAGGGGGTTGGGTTTTAAAATGGAGTAACATCCAAAAAATTGGTCTTTGCACTTATGAACAAGATGGTTGGCATCAACCTCTGCCCTGGGTCGGAATTAAAGTAAAAGATTACTCGCCCTACCTCGATTCGATTTGCCCTAAAATAACTTGTGAATTATTGCTCAGCCAACGAGCACTTTTGTACTTAGGAGCCAAACAAGCAGGCAAAGAGTCCAACTTTGAGGATATGGTTCTCGACTCATCGCATTACCATGCGCGTTGTACTGAAAGTGGCTGTGTCGAACTAAGCCAATACAAAGAGTCGCAGAATACCGACAACGTAAATTTCAACGATAACCAATCACAGGACAACCTTGATTCACCGAATGAGACAAACAGTCCAAACGCGGTGATTAAAAACTATTCTGGATTGCAGGCGATGCTTGCCAACAGAATGAAATATCAAAGGGGCTTCCACGGTTATGACATTTTCATATCAACCCATGATTTGAATATGAGTGGAGAAGAGTTTGTGGGGCTGGCTCGACGCTACTTGGCTGCCGCTGAACGTCTTTCTGATTAAGGTTTACCAGTAAGTTCACACACAATAAAAAAGCTTAGCTTTCAGGACAAAAGCTAAGCTTCATTTTCAATCAATCGACACAAATAATCGGTTGGAAAATCAAAGATTTAATTAGTACAGAGGCATTTCATCTGCGACGAACGGGTTTGATGCACGCTCGCGACCGAATGTCGATTCAGGACCATGGCCCGGAACGAATGTTACGTCACTGCCTAGTGGCCAAAGCTTAGTCTTGATTGAAGCGATAAGCGTATTGAAGTCACCTTGTGGGAAGTCAGTACGGCCAATTGCGCCGTTAAACAACACATCACCCACAAACGCTAAACGAGCTTGCTCACTGAACAGTACAACGTGACCTGGCGTGTGGCCCGGCGTGTGAATCACATCAATCACTTGATTACCAAAAGTGACTTTGTCGCCCTCTTCTAACCAAGTGTTTGGTTCAAAAGCTTTACACAGTGGGAAACCAAACATCTGACTTTGATTCTCTAGACCTTGTAGCCAGAAGTTGTCTGCCTTATGCGGGCCCACAATTTCAACCTTCAAGATCTCAGCAAGTGGTACCGTACCGCCAACATGATCTAAGTGACCGTGCGTCAGTACCAAGTTCACAACCTTAACACCGAGTTCTTCAATGATAGCCGCGAGTTGTTGAACATCACCGCCCGGATCGACAACGATGCCTTCCATGGTTTCATCACACCACACAATCGAGCAGTTCTGAGAAAAAGAGGTAACAGGTACAACTTGATACTTAAGAGACATATACAAACCTTAAAGAGCGAATCTGGTGAACAACTCGAATATCGCTATGTTATTGGCAACAAACCCAACAATAACAAACTAAACAGCAACAAACTGAGCAGCAATAAACCGAATTATTAGAACAAACTGAAATTTGGGCAAACTATGACATTGGATGTCTACTTTGACAAGTCCCTACCGTTTCGCTCGCAATCTAAGCCTAGCGCTACCAGCTGCGAACTGGGCCAGTATCGATATGGATAAAGTTGCTACGTGCATAATAACCGACACCACCCGCATTCAGGCTTTTAGCTACGTCTCTTAATTCTTTTAGGTTGACGCCATCAATACGGAAATCAATCGCTTTACCCAACATGTGGTAGCTCTTCTTAGCTACGCCACTCGACTTAGAGCGCAATGCTTCATTGGTCGCAGGAGAACGGTAACCAGAGATAATTTGAACTTCTTTTTGAATACCTAAGACATTTTGAATCTGAGTGATCTGATCAAACAGGTTCTTATCCATTGGGTGAATTTCATTACGGCGGAAATCGCGACATAATTTGCTGAGGCGTGCCATCTCGTCACCAACATAGTTAGTGCCATCGAAATAACAGGTCTCTAATCGTTCACCAGTGTGAAGATTGTTCATGCTAATCGTTCTTGGTTGATCAGGGTATGAAGCAAAAGCGATAGAAGGAGTAATTGAGGCGACAACAGCGGTACCACCAGCGTAAGTCAGAAACTGACGGCGTGAAAATAAACTTTGAGACATACAGCAAAAAAACCAATTAGATCGAACGAAAAAATGCACGATACATAATGGAATTTGCTGCGTCAACGTACAAAAACCGTGCAAAACGTTAGTATTTGTAACCTTTGCACGGTTAGTTATTGATACTCATTATAATTTTATCAATAGAAGCTTGGTTGTCATTTTTCAGTCAAGATCACCTTTCTTGACCATATTTCAATCAACCGCCCTCTTTATCATATTGGTAGATATCACCGCGGTATTGTATGCCTCCTTCTTCAAACAACACGGTTTGATAAATGATATGCACTGGAATTCGCTTCTTGAGACGAACCTTAGTATTGGGCGCAAGTTCATCATCCTGATTCGGCACTTTCTTTACCTTAGTCGCAAATAACAACTCCGCGAGTTCCTCGGCATGCTCAACACGAATACAACCAGAGCTATAGGCGCGGAAGTCATCGTTAAACAAGCTTTTACTTGGGGTGTCATGGAGATAGATGGCTCGCTTGTTGGGCGTATTGAACTTATACAAACCCAATGCGTTACTAGAGCCTGCTTGCTGGCGCATTCGATAAGGAAAAGAGTTAAAGTTAATCGTTTGCCAATCTATCTCGGTAGTATCGACAGTTTCCATCGAACGCCAACCATCGATCACTTGAAAATTGTGTGTTTCAAGATAACTCTCGTCGGCTTTTACTTTAGGCAAGATGTCTTTGACCATGATTTTCCATGGCACATTCCAAGTCGGGTTTAGGATGACCGAATCGAGGTTTATCTCTAAAAGCGGTGTTTTTCGCGACTTTCTGCCCACCACGACTTTGGACTCAAAGACCTCTTCGCCATCTTCCCAATACTTCATATCAAAGCTAGGTACGTTAACGACGATGAGTGAGTCTCTGTCTCGTGGCCACAAACGCACGCGTTCCGCATTCAGAGCCAATGAAGTCAATCGATCATCAAAGCTCATGTTGATCCATTTGATCGTATCTGGCCCGACGATCCCATCGTCTGTAAGGCCGTGCATGCGCTGAAAAGATTTAATCGCCGTTTGCAGATCTCGATCGAACTCGGGAAAATCGACCGCGATCATCGAGGTATCAACACCAACCAAGGCAATGCGCTCAACAAGAACCGTTTTGTCTGAAAGCTCGTCACCCAAGCGCTTCAAACCTTTCTGTCTATATCGTTCAATATTGAGTTCAGAGGCGGTTTCTAACACCGAATAGGTTGCTTTGAATTGGTCAAAATCCCCAACAGGCGGCGCGTAAGACAACACCATCTCCAATAAGTAATCATTGGCAACGCTGCTTTTTAAGCTCATCAGAATATGCGGAGAAGGCGCAGGTAATTTGGAATGCAACTTGCCCGAGAAGTACCAATCTTTACCGGCAAGCGGCGCATTTTCAACGTAGCTCAGGTAGTAGATAAAAGTATCGGTAAGTAATATGTCCAACTCTTGCCATTGAGCATGGGATTGATAGTGACGGATTTGCTTGAGTTGTCGCTCGAAGAGTGGTGCCATTTGCGCTTGTTCAAGAAGCGACAATTGGAACTCAAACGCTTTAACCAGCTCAGGAGAATCCCAAAGGATAGGCAGAGAAGTGTCTTGATAGATACTCTGTGTGAGCTCTGGATAAATCAGCATAAAAGAGAGCTCCGAATCAGCCGGAATAAATCGGCTCTCGTCAGAACTCGTATAGCTCCATGCGTGCACAGAAACTAGAACTAATAATCCACAGAAGTATTTTGCGAACATGCTTAACTCCATCACCAACCATCTCATAAGTATGGCAAAGAAATCGGAGTAAGCATGTTATTTTTAAGAGGCTTTATAAATCAGATTGAACTCCAATGGTTATCCCACTGGACCGATGATTGTTGAGTTGATTTCTCATAAGGCTTGCTCTGGCTTACCACACTTCCCGCCCCAGAGCTTAATCGAAACTCACCATCAAGCAGCACAGCGCCAGAAGCATCAGATAATGCAGAGAGTTCTACTAACTCTTTGGTTTCTTTAGACCAAATACCGTAGCAGTTGCCTCTTGGCGAAGTCGCAATAATCCAATCATCTGACGCCGCAATACTGGCGATATAGTGATTGAACCTTGCCCATTGCTCAGGCTCTGCGTTCAGTGATTCAAACTTTCCGCCTTTAGTATGCATCGCCAATAGCGAAGGATACTCATCTGGTTCACCACGATATTGCTGGCCACAAAGCACGGATTCAGCACCATCATGGGCTAAGTGTCGAATGCTCAGCTTCTTATCCAACAATTCAACCTGATCAAGTAACACACCTTCAGGAGAAACATAACTCAAGCTCGGCTGCATCGAATCGAGGTTTTTCGGTGTTCTACCATCAGTATGAACGCCACCAACGCCGATCGCGAGATTACCATCCGGCATGATGATCACTTCATGAGGCCCAATACCAAAACCGCTGAACTCTTCGACCTTACGATAGCCTTGCGCGACATCGTAAACGCCAATCACGCCTTGGCTGGTGTCCGTTTTCCCTTCGGTGGCATACAGTAACTTGCCATCTAATGAGTAAACCCCATGACCATAGAAGTGGCGGTTGTTACCTTTGACGACCATTTTGATCTGCTGACCGTTTTTATAGTCAAACACCATAAAATAGTCACCAGGACGACGAGCAAAAACCACCGCATGCGATGAGGTTGGGCAAATCGCGGCGCCATGGCCACGATTGGGGATGGGAAGTTGGCTCAGTGGCATGCCAAATTCGTCAGCCACAACTGCAGAATATTGACCACGACCATTAAGCGCACAGCCAATCAGTTGGGGATCGTTCGACGCACTCACCCCATCCTTTCGAGTCGCACACCCAAACGGAAGCAATGGAACAGCTGCACAACCCAGTGCAGCCTTGAGTAACGATCTTCTCGTATTATCAGTCACCATCGGTAGCATTAAATCCTATTACCACGCCAAGCTCTATCGCTACTTCTTCATGAATCAGGTACTTCAAACGTTCTAGTTTGTTGTATTGAGTCAGCACCTCTCGGTAGCCCTCTTTGCTCTGCAATAACTCAAACAAGCTTGAGTCTGTAGGCCAAGTATCTAGCGTCAATGTGAACTGGTCAGCAACGCGATCAGCTAGGTCGTTTAAGCCCTTCTCTCTCAACAAGCCGTCTAGGCCATTGCCACCGGCAAGGTACAAATTCTGAAGTGCTGCTACATTGGCTTTTAGTTGAGTCATCGAGGTTTGTGCACGCCATGATTCTGAGAAGTAAGGACGCGGATGACCAATTTTCGCCATCGGGCGACTCAGCTTTTTCATGCTGTAATCAAGTTGGTTGGTCAACAAAGCGATGTACTCCGATTCCCAACGCATCTCGTCCAGTGCTAACCACGGGTTAACCTGCCAAGCTTCAGCAATAGAGGCCGATTTCATCGCCAGGTTTTGTGCGATAGCTTGTGAAGATAGACAACCTGAAGCTTTGTCTTGAAGCAATGGAGATTGCTCGTCGTACAGAGACCACTCCAAGGCGCCAAGCCCTTGAACAGTCACACTCTGCTGTGCGATTTCATCTTGTGACCAAGCTTTATCTTGCTGAGTCAGTTGACGCATTTTTAGACCTGTGGTGTTCTTTTTGTCTGGCCAAAACTGAACATTCCAGCTCTGTTCCAATGCCGCTGTTGGGCCTCTTTCTTGTCCTTGCAGTGCCATCCAGCTGTTCATGGTGAGCTGCCACTGATTTTCCAACGCATCCAGCTCAATATTGTTGGTTTCACAGTAACCCTGCATCAAGACTTCCAGCTCACCGGCTTGCTTAGCGAATAGCACGGCTGAATCAAACTCTTGTTGATACACGCTACGGCTGATATGAGCAGTCGTGTCTGCTTGATAAGAGACACCGTTAACCTCAGATGAAGCCGTTTGCTCACCCGATGACTGGCAGCCTGCCATGATTAATACCGACAAGGGCATTAACAAAAATTTATGTGCCATGCTGTTACCTTACTTCCTAGTTTTTCTTTTAATTATATGAGTTCAATAAATATGAAACGACCGCTGGCCTCGTATTCCTACAAGTTCAGCGGTGCTAAGTGGTTTGATAGCGGCTTTCTTAAGTCACTAGCCGTTAACTAAACTGAATTCAACTCAGCCTATAACGAGTTTAAGAACGCCAATAGCGCTTCACGCTCGCTGCTACTAAGAGCTAAAACGTTTTGTTTCGCCATTTCTGCTTCACCACCATGCCAAAGCACAGCTTCCATAACATTTCTCGCACGACCATCATGAAGTAAGAAGGTGTGACCATTCACTTCTTTGGTATAGCCTAATCCCCATAAAGGTGTTGTACGCCATTCTTGGCCATTGGCAAGATACTCAGGACGGTGATCTGCTAAACCTTCACCCATGTCGTGTAGCAACATGTCGGTATATGGGCTAATAAACTGATTAGACAATGCAGGCAAGCCTTCACGCTCAGCCGTGCGGAATTCAGCTTGGTGACAACTTTGACAACCAGCGTCTTTAAACAGCTTTTTACCTTGTACGACAGCTGGGCTATCGACATTACGACGAATAGGTACTGCGAGATGCTGCGAATAGAACTCAACAAAATCTAAGATATTGTCACTGACTTCTGGCTCGCCACCATTTGGAAAATCATCACAGGTTGATTGCGCTGATGTGCAGTTTTCATTCGGAAATAAGCGGCTTGTCAGGCCTAAGTCACCGTTAAATGCCGCCGCGTTTTGCTGCATTAAGTTTGGCTGCCCGGCTTTCCAACCAAAACGACCTAGCGCCATTTCATTGGTTTGAACATCAAGAACATAGTTAGCTTTACCCGACACACCTTGCTTGTCAGCAAATTGCTGCTCTGCAAATCCTATAATCGTTTCTTGTGGGATACTTTCAAGCAGACCAAGACCAATCATTGGCGGCGCCACTCGAGCTGAAAACTCGGTCTTAGGATGCATCTCGCCGAAAGCAAGTTCAGTAATATTTAAAGTGGGTTTACGCAGAGTAACGACGGTGCCGTCTTTGAATTCAACAGGAACATCCGTGTAGCTAATGTTCACTTTGCCCTCTGGTTTTACACCTTGAAGCGCAAAATCTTGTAGCTGACCGCCGTACGTCGGCTCTGGAATTCCACCATCTCGAATGAAGGCTTGTCGCTGCTCAGGCGTTTCAGCCGGAATGCTTAAACGAACCAACATGGATACTGCGTTCTCATCTCCTTCTTCTGGCGCGTGACCACGACCATCTTTGATGTGGCAGTTTTGACAGCCGTTAGTATTAAATAGTGGTCCTAACCCATCACGAGCATCGGTTGATGACGGTGCAGGAACCCAAGGGTTTCTAAAGAAGCTATTACCTACGCTGAAATCCAAGCGCTTACTCATTGGTAGATTGGCTGCGGGAAGGGAAAAAGCGTTCGCTCCTTCTTTCTTCACGGTCGTTTTGCCGCCAGAGTAGGTTTCATGAGCGTGTAATGGAGATACGAAAAACAGTGCAGTTAAGAGTGAGGCTGATAGATACGACTTCATACAGTGCCTTGCTGAATTTTTGATTTTAGTTTTTATAAGGAAGTGGCTTTTTTCTTAGCAAACAATTAAGGGCTCAATCAGAGCCCTTACATTGGTGTTTGACTCAGGTTCTTAGAACTCGTGATCAGCCGTGTCTGGGTTTAGGCTATCAATACCAATCACACCAGCAGCACGCTCAATTGCAGCTGTTTGAGATACTAGAGCAACAATTGTTTTATTTACTAGTGCGTTACCTGCAGCGTTGTCAGCAGCAATTAGCTGGTCAAAGTGCTGGTTGTTTTTCTCAGCAGACGTTACCAGTTGGCCTACTTGTGCACGTGCTAGGTCAAACTGCTTTTGAATCTCTTTCGCAGCTTGCTCATCTTTTTGCTCTACTAGGTCAAACAGGCTAGGACCTGAAAGCAGAGTACCGTCTTCACGCTTGTATAGACCCGTATAAACGTTGTAGATACCTTGCTCGTTGTAGTAGTGAGAGTTGTGCGTGTTATCAGAGAAACAGTCGTGCTCATCTTCAGTAGAGTTAGCTTCTAAAGCCACCTTCATACGCTCACCAGCAAGCTCACCAAGAGACAGTGAACCCATGCCGAATAACATTTTACGTAGGCCGTTTTCGCTAGATTCAGAAAGCAGTTCTTGACGGTAGTTACCTTTCTCGCCTTCAGCCCACTGCTTTTCCATCCACTCTAGGTCTTGGATAAGTAGCTCAGCAGATGCTTTTAGGTATGCGCCACGACGGTCACAGTTGCCGTTAGTACACTCAGCGCCAACAACGAAATCAGTGTAAGCACGCTCACCTGCACCGCTGTTTGTACCGTTTAAATCTTGGCCCCAAAGTAGGAATTCAATTGCGTGGTAGCCAGACGCTACGTTCGCTTCAGAACCACCGATCTCGTTCAAGTCTGCGATTAGCTCAGGGGTGATGTTGGTTGCATCAACGGTAGTCTGACCAATTTGGAAAGTCTTGTTAGCCACGATGTTTGCGCTAGCGCCTTCGTTACCAAGTTCATATTGGTAATCAGTCGAAACATAATCAATCAGGCCTTCATCAAGTGGCCATGCGTTCAGTTGGCCTTCCCAATCATCAACAACAGCGTTGCCGAAGCGGAAAACTTCTGACTGTTGGTATGGTACGCGAGACTCAAGCCAAGCTTGTTTTACTTGTTCGAAGTTGCCAGCAGTAGGAGAAGCTAAGAAGGTATCAATAGAAGAGTTCAACGCTTTTGCTGTAATTACTGAATCTGCAAACACTGCATGCGCAATATCTGCGTAATGTTCTACAACTTGATCTTGAGTTACTGCTGCGAAAGAAGAAGCAGAGGCAAAAATGAGTGACGAAGTTACGGCTTTTGTCACTAAAGATTTAATGGTCATGAAGCATCCTTGTTGAGCTTTAAATTATTATTCGTAGTAATAGTGCAAACCATTATCATTTGCACTACGGATTGAAATAATACAAACTTACAATTTTATTGCAAGATAAATACAAAAAAACCTCACATATGTGAGGTCTTTAAACATTTTTATGTTAAGCGTAACAAAGAGGCTAATCAGATATCCAGATTATGCTTACCGTGTGAGACTTTTGCCTTCAGGTAGCTTTCATTACCCGATTTGATATGAGCAGAGGTATTCACCACTTCTTCAATCTCAATACCAAAAGATTTTAGCTCATTGATCTTCTTAGGGTTGTTGGTGACTAAGCGGATTTTTGTAGTACCTAAGGCGCGTAGCATTTCAGCAGCTTCAGTAAAATCGCGTAGGTCATCGCCAAAACCTAGGTGGTTGTTGGCTTCATAGGTGTTCATGCCTTCGCTTTGCAGACGGTACGCATCGATTTTGTTGTACAAGCCAATACCACGACCTTCTTGGCGAAGATAAAGGATCACCCCACCCGTCTCACCCATAATTCTAATGGTTTCGTCTAACTGCTCGCCACAGTCACAGCGAGAAGAATGGAAAACATCACCAGTCAGGCACTCAGAGTGCATACGAACAAGAGGTATGTCTTGTGTCTTGTCTGCTGATTTAAATATCACAGCAACATGCTCTTTATCTGTTTTCAATCCATGAAAAGACAGAAGTTCAGCATCTATACTGCTTGTTACCCCTACTTTGAAATCTATTCTGGCACGCACTTCCGCCATAGCTATACTCACTTGAAAATTCGATGTATTTAACGACGCTACATTATATGTCTAGGCAATATTTTGTAGCTAACTATCTAATGATAGACACTATGAGGCTGTTAACAATTTTTTTCAAGGTCGACCTTGTACAAATTGTTATAATATAACAATTATTTTTCAAGTAAGAAAAAACCCCACATTGGGATGACCAACATGGGGTTATAAATTAAACAGTTGCGGCTAAAACTACACTTTTTTACAGAACGCTCAACTTACTTGAGTTTGCTTCCAGATGACAAGTTGCACCCAAGCATTCTCTAATTCGGTTAGCTCTTCTTGAGTAAGCGTAGAAATGCTCGACTTTGCACTGTATTTTTCTGCCCATTTATCAGATCGGACATGAGTATGGAACTCTTTCTTTAAATTTGAGATTACGTTATCCACAGATACATCCTTATATAGCAGTGCTTAGCCTTTATAATCGGTCAATGTTACAAAATACAGGTCAATTGGTAAACAGTAATACACAATTTTTATGAGCTCTTCCTAACACTTTTTACTGATAAATATATAAATAAGAGAAATAATAGGCTCGGTAGCAACCAAAGTAATAGATTTGAAACCTTCATCGCCGGCTTATAAAGTACAAATTCACCAAATCTTTCCGTCATATATCGAGTAATCTCATTATTACTCTTCCCTGCTTTCACCATATTGAACACAACAAGGCGTAAGTCTTTTGCTATTGGTGAGTTGGATTCAATCAGATTTTGATTTTGACATTGTGGGCAGCGTAACGTTTTCGCCAAGCTAATAGCACGTTGCTGTTGTTCTGGGTTTTCAAACTCAAACAGTTCAACTTGAATACTCGTCTCTGTATTACTGGCAGTAAACAGATCTTCAGCCATGGTTGAAAGGCTAATCACTAAAAGAGCTGACAGCATAAACAAGGTTTGTATTAGAGACTTCATCATCCATTCACACCATCAAAATACATCGCAAGCTCATCTTTCCATACCATTTCATTAATCACGCCCAATAGCTTTTTAATGATCTGGCCATTGGCATCAACCAAATACGTTTCAGGTGTGCCGATTACGCCCAACTCTAACGCTAACTTGCCTTGAGGGTCACTGATCACGGTTAAGTACGGGTTGCCATCGTTCGATAACACGTTAATCGCAGCCCCAGAGTTATCTCGATAATTAAGCCCAACGATGGGAATGCCTTTATCGTGAAGTTGAAGCAAAAATGAATGTTCGGTTTTACATATCCCGCACCAAGATGCCCATACATTAACCAGTTGATAAGGGTGCTGCGTGACATCAGTAAGCGTAATTTTCTGCTGACCATTGACGCCTTCACTATTCACTAACGCAGTCGATGTAAATTCTGGAAATGCCCTTTGTTGTTCAGACACAATGGTCGACTGCTGCTTATTATCAAGTGCAAAGACAAATCCCAGCACCACAATCAATGCTAAGGCAATTAGAGTAATTAGCTTGTTACGAACGCTGGTATGCATACTGTGACGCCTTAACGGTTTTCTTTTTACGATGAGTCAATGAGAGCAAAGCGCCGATAATGGAGAACAGCCCACCAAACCAGGTCCAGCGCGCATACGCCTTATACTGAACACGAAATGCGTAAGCGGTGGAATCGACTTTCTCGCCCATGGTGATATAAACATCGCCATGCCAGAACCACTTCATTGCAGGCTCACTCATGTTCATAACACGAACTTGGTAGTGTCTTCTTTCTGGCGAAATAGGAAAGCACTGCTCGCCAGACTCTAGGCTGAGTATCGCTTTTTCTGCAGTAAAGTTTGAAGCGACATACAACTCCGTATCACGATGAGAAAGCGTCCAATCCATGAATTCGACTTCTACACCCGGGCTTAACTTATAGCTGCGCTCAAACGAGTGGTAGCTATTCATCGCGGCACCTATCGCTAATACTGCGACACCCACATGCGCCAACGTCATCACCCATACTTTGCGTTGAAACTTAGAGTTGCGCGTTACCGCTAAGCCGTAAACATGAGTCAGGGCTACCCAAAACGCAAGTGACCATGTCATTAGCACCATCACTTGGATCGCTTCAACTTGCAAAACATAAGTTACAAAGCCAAGACAGAGAGACAATAAGGCAATAATTCCAATCACACCTTTCGACGCTTGAGGTTTGATACTGAGCAATGGCGCTAACCCTATCACTCCCATCGCAAGCAGAGCCAATGGCGCAATAAGAAGATTAAAGTAAGGTGCGCCCACAGAGATATTTCCAAGGCCAAGTAATTCAAAAACCATTGGGTAGAAGGTACCAAACACCACCACCGCCGTACCCAGTACAAATATAAGTACCGCCACTAAACTCAAAAAACTTTTACTCGCAAAGCTAGTGATTGGATTCGACTCGAAAGATTCACCACGAACAATAAGAAGAGAAAACGAACTCACTAACACCAAAACCAGTATCAGCAACAGCGCGATACCTTTGGTTGGGTCAACAGCAAAAGCATGAACGGAAGTGAGGACGCCAGATCGAACAATAAAAGTACCGAGGATACTTAAACAAAACGTAATGAAAGCAAGGCTAAGTGACCACTTCAGCAACTGTTGCTTGCCTTTAGCAACACCCAAACTGTGCAATAGAGCGGTTGATGTTAGCCAAGGTAATAGGCTGGCATTTTCTACCGGGTCCCAGAACCACCAACCACCCCACCCTAACTCGTAGTATGCCCACCAAGAACCAAGAATGATCCCTGCGGTTAAAAAGATCCAAGCGACCAAACAACAACTGCGACAATGAGCGACCCAATCGAACTCAATCGGATCCACCAGCAAAGCGGCCACAGCAAATGCCAGCACCACAGAAAAGCCGACATAGCCAAGGTAAAGCAATGGCGGGTGAAAAATCAGACCGACATCTTGCAACATTGGGTTAAGGTCACGCCCTTCTAGCGGCAAGATCGAATTCATTTCAAACGGATTTGATGCGAATAACGTGAACCAAGCAAATATCGCGAGCAGTAGGTTCATCACCCACAGCACTCGGCTTTGGTATTCATTCGAATAGTGTTTTTGTAAGGCGATCACGCCAGACCAGACGCTGATCGTCAGTACCCAAAACAACAAGGAACCTTCATGTCCTGCCCATACGGCCGCAAGCTTAAAAAATGAGGGTAATTGAGTATTTGAATGCTCAGCTACATATAAGATAGAGAAGTCATCACTGATAAAGGCATAGCCAAGCAACGCGACAGAAGTGAGAGAAAACAGCGCGCTTGAAAGAGAGAAACTGCGGATTAAACCTAGATTTTGCGTCCGTTTATTTAGCATTTGGTAAAACGAATGCACACCAATAATGCTGCTGAGTACAGCAACCAACACCAAACTAAACAGCCCCAAAGAACCGACCATATCACCTCAATAAGGCTCCGCTTGAGCAGAGCCGATCTGAACACCCATCTCATGTTTATTAAGAACATGTTCATTAATAAGCAGATATTTAGTATCCAACATCTGCTCACTAATAAACTTGAGCGAAATTAAGCTATCGTTAACTGCCCTGCATAAAGGACAAAAGTTCGCAGCATTAATACGCCCATTAGGCTTAGTGAAGTCACCGAGAAAATATACACCGAGCTATGGCGGATCGAGGTTGGTGTAACGGCATTCAGCAACAACGGTAAAACCATGCCAACACCGATAACTCCATACCAGAACCAACTCGCCCAGAAACCACTGCCGATGGCGTTCCATACGGCTTGCTCACTTTGACCACCAGCGAAGATAAGCCCAGTAAAGAAAGTAATCAGAACAAACAACTCAAACATCACGACCGGACGTTCGAACCCATGGATCCATGAAATACTCGGGCTATGAGGTGATTCCTTAAAGACCAACACACCAAATAAAATACATGCCGCCGCTCCCGAGGATAAACTCGAGAATAAGAACAATATCGGCAACACTGGGTTATTCAGCATTGGGAAGGTATTTAGCGCAGAGAGTAAGAAGCCAGTGTAAGCCGCAAGTAATAGCGCAAGCACAGCTAAGAATATTTCAAAAACATTCTCAAAAGATTCTAATTTGCCAATCCAGTTACTGACAAAATCGAGTCGCCCTTTTAACCATGCTTGATCACTCAAGAATACGGCAATCTGATTTCGGAATATAATGCCGATCCAAACAAATAGGATCACCATATACACTTGGAATAAGATCACACCCATCGACATCACTGACGTCGGATTATAAAAGATCATGATCTTCCAAAATGATAGTGGTTTCGTCAGGTGGAAAACCAAGATCAATAAACCTGAGATGATCCCGAATGGTGCTAGAAAAGCCGTTGCCTTTAATACACCATTATTCGCTGGATCGTCCTCAATCACCTTTCTCTTAAGGTAAATCGAGATCATCACTGCACCCGCTGACATACCCGCCAAAAACAGATAGATAGCAATGATCCAGTCCCAAACCACGGTACCTGATTGAAACGCTGTATCCCATGCACTCATAATCAAATCTCCCCTTTTTGGTGTGGCACTTTATAGAGTTTTGGCTGAGTACCTAGATAAGCCTTATCTCTGTAAACCACTTCAGATTTAAGTACCTGGTTTATCTCGCTCTTAGGGTCATTTAAGTCGCCAAATATCAGCGCATTGGTAGGGCAAGATTCAACACAAGCAGGTAATTTACCTTGCGCAAGATTGGTATCGCGGCAGAAGTTACATTTGTCGGCCGACTTATTCTTAGGATGGAAGAAGCGCACTTGATATGGACAAGCTAGCAGGCAATAACCACAGCCGACACACTTCTCTTTATGTACATCAACAATTCCTGTCTTCTCATCTTTATAGGCGGCGCCTGTTGGGCAAACCATCACACAAGGTGCATTATCACAATGTTGACAAGAGTTACGAGTGAAACGGTAATCAACATTTGGATATTCACCTTGAGGTTCGCTCTTTATGATTTCTAAGCGCGATACGCCTTCAGGCACTTTGTTTACTTCACGACACGCCTCAGTACAAGCAGTACAGCCAATACAAGCGGTTTCGTCATGAACCATTCCGTAACGCTTGGTGCCATCTTCCTGAACATTAGCCAGCGTTTTGCGGCTTGTAACCGCTGCAGTACCTGCAACACCAGTTGTGAAAATAACGGCACCCGCGCCAGCTAAAAAGTTTCTTCTTGAGCAGCTCATAGATTACTCCCCTTCTTTCTTCTGGTTGAAGTCTGAATGGCAATCCACACACAGCTTGATGGTTTGCTTTTTATCTAAGCCAAGCACCTTCGCTTCACTCGCATGCACATCGTGACAGTTTGAACACGTTAAGTTTTGTGCGTGTACGTCATGAGTCCAACTCGCTTCGCGCAGATCATCAGGCTTATGACAATCTATACATTGGCTGTTGGCATCTAGGATTAAGCTAGGATCGAGGAAAACCTTTTCGGTTCCGGGTTGTGATTGAGCCGCGCGATACTTCACCACCTCAGGTGCACCATCACGGTGATCGGGGCCAATAGAACTATGACAATCTGTGCAATTCACTTCACGGCCAAGCAAAGCGTGCGCACTCTCACCATGTGAACCAAATACCGTTTCTTTAGAATCTTTATGGCATTGGACACACTTGTAATCTTTGTCACGTATTAATTCGACTTCATGTCTTGTTGACTCTCCTACTGGCGTAACAGCAGGCTCTGCAACAGCATGAATGGAATAACCATAGAGGCAGAATGCTAGAAGGGATTTAAGCATTATGACTATGGCCAATTTAATATTGCCCATTTTATCCTTTCCTTATACCGGCATTATTTAACTCTCAACTAAATAATATTCCGGTTAAACAAAAGTACCCTTAAACGATATTATTACCGCTTAAATGATATCAATTCTTATTTTGGATAAGCCACAACGCTTTCTATATTTAGAATATACCCCTAATTAGGTAAAGCGAAATATACAAAGGGTAATATGTGAACACAATCACCCTATTTATAGTGAGGGCATGTCGGGTAATTATTTGTTATATATGATAATAATTCTCAATAAGACCAGTCTAACTTGACGTCCACATACCCCTTTAGGGCTATATAAACTTCAACGTGATTGAAGTCACTGTCATTAATTGATCTAAAACAAGCAAACATCCGACACGTAACAAAATGTGTTTATTTATGAATTAATATAAACAGCAATTCTCCAGTTCTTAATTTGAATAGCAAACTCACAACGCTTGGTATAAAAATCAGTATATTGGAGATATCACTGTGAAAAAGCATTGGATACGTAATTCCGTCACAGCATTATTAATGGTTAGCGCATCACTAGTAAGCGCGACCAGTTTTGCTGCGTCTGAACAAAAAGAAATTGGTGATCCTCGTAACGACCAGTTCGAGCAAAACCACCCAGATCAATACCATTCATGGAGACAAACGTCAGAGAGCGAAGCCATTGAAGACGCACTAAAAGAAGATCCAAACATGGTTATTCTATGGGCGGGCTACGGTTTCGCGAAAGACTACAACAAAGCCCGCGGCCACTTTTATGCGGTTGATGATGTAAGACAAACCCTGCGTACTGGCGGACCAACCGACGAAAATTCAGGCCCAATGCCAATGGCGTGCTGGAGCTGTAAAAGCCCAGACGTAGCACGCGTTATTGAAGAGCGTGGTGAAGACGGCTACTTTGAAGGTAAATGGGCTCGTCTTGGCAGCGAGATAGTCAATCCAATTGGTTGTGCCGACTGTCACGATACTCAAAGTGAAGGCTTTAAAAATGGCGAACCTGCACTAAAGATCACTCGTCCTTATGTTGAACGTGCGTTCGATGCGATTGGGAAGAACTTCGAAGAGCAAGGTCGCTTTGATCAGCAAGCCTCTGTGTGTGCTCAGTGTCACGTGGAATACTACTTCACGGGTCCAACAAAAGGTGTGAAATTCCCTTGGGATAAAGGGACGCGTGTTGAACAGATGGAAGAGTACTACGATCAGATTGGTTTTAAAGATTGGACACATAAAGTCTCTAAAGCACCAATGCTAAAGGCTCAGCACCCAGGTTACGAAACTTGGCGTGAAGGTATTCACGGTAAGAACAACGTCGCTTGTGTTGACTGCCACATGCCTAAAGTGACGAAAGAAGACGGTACCGTTTACACCGACCATAAAGTAGGTAACCCGTTTGACCGCTTCGAAGACACTTGTGCTAACTGCCATACTCAATCTAAAGAGACCATGCGTAACATCGTTTCAAGCCGCAAAGCTCAAGTACTAAACATGAAGCTGACCGCTGAGAAACAAATCGTAGCCGCTCACTTTGAAGCAGGCGCAGCATGGGAAGCAGGCGCAACAGAACAAGAGATGGCACCTATCTTACAAGATATTCGTCATGCGCAATGGCGTTGGGACTACGCTATCGCATCTCATGGTGTTCACATGCACGCGCCTGAAGTAGCCCTAGAGGTTCTTGGAACGGCGGTTGACCGCGCAGCAGACGCGCGAACTAAGATTGTTCGTCTACTTGCGAAGAAAGGCATTACCGATCCAATCGAGATTCCAGATATCTCAACCAAAGAAGCCGCTCAGAAAGCGCTAGGAATGGACATGGATAAGATGAATGCTGAGAAGCAACACTTCTTAGACACCGTGGTTCCTAAGTGGGAAGAGCAAGCTGAAAAGCGTGAAGCTAACTACGAATACTAGTTCCTTCAAATAGACCAATAAGATAAAACCAGTCACACTGTAAAGGTGTGGCTGGTTTTTTAGATTTGGGCGCACTCAACCGTCCCAATTTCACATTACCTTTTAGCTAATTCAAGGAACAAAGAATGAAGCACTTACTTTCGCTTTCGGCATTATGCATCGCATTAACAAGTTCAGGACTTCACGCCTCAGAACGAGCAGAAACAGGGTGGGAAATGATTGAGGAAGGTGCGCTGGTCGTTGATGTCAGGACACCAGGAGAGTTCAAGCAAGGTCATCTGGACAATGCGATTAACTACCCTCTTTCTGAAGTCGCTACGCACTTTGCCAGCATAGACAAAGCTCAACCTATCGTTTTGTATTGCCGCAGTGGTAACCGCTCAGGACAAGCCTATCAATTCTTACAAGCTCAAGGGTTTACTCAAATCCACAACGCAGGTGGCCTGATTGAAATGCAGGAAAGTAAATAGCCAAAGGCTAACGATTAACGATTAACGACTAGCGATTGGGCCAAGCTTAACGGATCATCTGTTTGGCTTGGTTGATCGAGTGGATAATAGAAACACGATCAATCCCCTTCTGATTAGAGTCGAGAATTTGAGTCCAAGCATCGATCGCTTGTTGATAGCGCATACTGATGAAGTGATCGGTCGCGATTAACATCAAGGCCGTTCGATCGTTCGGATCAAGATCCATAGATTGCTCTAGCAGTTTGTTGACGTCATCACTCATCGCTTGTGAACTGAGATAATAAAGTGCGGTAGCTTTAGCGGCATACAAGCCTGAAGGCGCTTGAGGGTCTAAGCGAATCGCGTAGTCGTAACAGGTAAACGCCGCATCAAACTCCCCTTTCTGCATATAAACACCACCAAGCTTAAACCAAAGGTCTGATTGATTAGGGTCTTGCTCCAGGCTCTGCTGAAGTTCATTTTGGAAATCTGTTGCTGTATAGCTGCTGTCGTCACTTGAAGTAAGTTGAGGGGCTTCTTGTTTCATCTGAGACCAAACCAGAATGCTGGCTAATATCGCCACACATGAAATAAGGAGGTTGCCTTTAAGATGACTGGTTTTTCTGTTTGATGCGATCACGATTGCCACTAGAAATAGGCTCATTAGCAGCAAAGCAATCAGTAACCAGATATCCATTCCATTCTCCTTTCATTGACGCTTTACTGTACCTTTTTCTCACTAAAACAATATTGATCGAGGTTTAGCTATTGGCTTTTAAACAAGTCACAGCCAAATTCTAGGTAATAAAAAACCGAGCACAATGGCTCGGCTTTTTGTCTCAACTTCTATTTATAGAAGTGAAAGATTACTCAGTGTCTTGCTCGCTATCAGAAGCGTCTGATGCTTGCTCTTCACTTGATTCAGAAACGACTGCTGCTTCAGCGTTTGCTACTTCAGCTTCGCCTTCAACAACCTCAGCTTCTTCTACTTCGTCGATACGTTGTAGACCTACAACGTTCTCGTCGTCAGAAGTACGAATCAGTGTTACACCTTGAGTGTTACGACCAACTTGGCTCACTTCCGCAACGCGAGTACGTACTAGCGTACCTGCGTCGGTGATCATCATCATTTCGTCGCCTTCTTCAACTTGAACAGCGCCAACAACTGGGCCATTACGTTCAGAGACTTTGATAGAAACCACACCTTGCGTTGCACGGCCTTTCGTTGGGTATTCAGCTAGTTCAGTACGCTTACCGTAACCGTTTTGAGTCACAGTTAGGATATCGCCTTCGTTAGAAGGAACAATCAACGATACTACTTGATCGTCTTCTGGAAGCTTCATACCACGAACACCAGAGGCAGTACGGCCCATTGCACGTACTTTGTCCTCGTTAAAGCGAACAACTTTGCCCGATTTAGAGAACAGCATGATGTCGCTATCACCGTTAGTGATGTCAACGCCAATCAGTGAATCATCGTCACGTAGGTTAACTGCAATTAGGCCGTTAGCACGTACGTTTGCGAATTGATCCAGTGATGTCTTCTTAACTGTACCGTCACCCGTTGCCATGAAGATGAATTTCTCGTTAGAGAACTCAGAAACTGGCAGGATAGCCGTAATACGTTCACCTTCTTCTAGAGGAAGAATGTTCACGATAGGCTTACCACGAGCAGTACGACTTGCTAATGGCAGTTGGTAAACTTTCAGACGGTATGTCTTACCACGAGTAGAGAAACATAGGATGTTATCGTGAGTATTAGCAACAAGCAGACGCTCAATGTAATCCTCATCTTTCATCTTAGTTGCACTCTTACCTTTACCACCACGACGCTGAGCTTCGTAGTCGCTTAGGATTTGGTACTTAACGTAACCTGCGTTAGAAAGCGTTACTACAACGTCTTCTTGAGCAATCAGCTCTTCCATGTCGATGTCATGAACTGCCGCTGTGATTTCTGTACGACGCTCGTCGCCATAGATTTCACGTACTGCTTCAAGTTCTTCACGGATAACTTCCATCAAACGCTCAGTGCTTGCAAGAATGTGCATTAGCTCAGCGATTTCTTCTAGAAGGGCTTTGTACTCGTCTAGAATCTTCTCGTGCTCAAGGCCTGTTAGGCGGTGAAGACGAAGTTCTAGAATTGCTTGTGCTTGTGTTTCCGTTAGGAAGTATTGACCATCGCGGATGCCGTATTGGTCTTCTAACCAATCAGGACGAGCTGCGTCAGTACCTGCACGCTCAAGCATTGAAGCAACGTTACCAAGATCCCAACCACGAGACACTAAACCAACTTTAGCTTCTGCTGGTGTTGGCGCGCTCTTGATCAGTTCAATGATTTCATCAATGTTAGCAAGTGCTAGAGACAATGCTTCAAGGATGTGTGCACGGTCGCGTGCTTTCTTCAATTCGAAGATAGTACGACGAGTCACAACTTCGCGACGGTGGTCTACGAAGCACTTAAGCATGTCTTTGATGTTGAACAACTGTGGTTGACCGTTATTCAACGCAACCATGTTGATACCGAAAGTCGTTTGCAGTTGAGTTTGAGCGTATAGGTTGTTAAGAACCACTTCGCCTACTGCATCACGCTTACATTCAATAACAATACGCATACCGTCTTTATCAGACTCGTCACGCAGTGCACTGATGCCTTCTACTTTCTTATCTTTAACCAGTTCAGCAATCTTCTCGATCAAACGAGCTTTGTTTACTTGGTAAGGGATCTCAGTAACGATAATGGTTTCTTTACCATTCTTCTCTACTTCGATATCCGCTTTTGAACGCATGTAAACCTTACCGCGGCCAGTCTTGTAAGCATCTACGATGCCTTTACGACCACTGATAAGTGCTGCTGTTGGGAAGTCAGGACCAGGGATATAGTCCATTAGCTCATCAATAGTGATATCTTCATTATTGATAAATGCTAAACAGCCATCAACAACTTCACCAAGGTTATGTGGTGGGATGTTGGTAGCCATACCTACTGCGATACCAGAAGCACCGTTTACCAATAGGTTAGGAATTTTTGTAGGAAGTACTGCTGGAATTTGTTCTGTACCATCGTAGTTCGGTACGTAATCCACAGTTTCCTTATCAAGGTCAGCCAGGAGCTCGTGAGCAATTTTCGCCATACGAACTTCGGTATAACGCATTGCAGCCGCGGAGTCGCCATCGATAGAACCAAAGTTACCTTGGCCATCAACTAGCATGTAACGCAGTGAGAACGGTTGCGCCATACGAACAATAGTATCGTATACAGCACTATCACCATGTGGGTGGTATTTACCGATTACATCACCTACTACACGAGCAGACTTTTTATATGGTTTGTTCCAATCATTACCTAGTACATTCATCGCGAACAAAACGCGGCGGTGTACAGGTTTTAGGCCATCACGCACATCTGGAAGGGCACGACCAACGATGACGGACATCGCGTAGTCTAGGTATGAACCTCTAAGCTCATCTTCAATATTTACGGGCGTGATCTCTTTCGCTAGATCGCTCATAGAGCCATTTTCCCTCTATAGTCAGATCGTATTTTTGAATACGTATAAGACCGAAAAATATAACACAAATTTACCTACGGAGGCATCACTTTCCCTCTCCTTTTACCATCTTGTGACCCTTGTAGCCAATCAATTGATGAGAAATTGCACCTCCGCATCATATCTTGCTGAAACATGGTCACTTTACATCCAATAAACTAGCAAAATTGTAGATCTTCTGGTCAGTGCGAAAAGGCAAGTTATAATGCCTGCAATTTCATGGATGCATTATTTAACTTGGAAATGCCGATTATGACTAAATCACAGAACGTAGACCCAGCAGAAATCAAGAAATTCGAAGACATGGCGTCACGCTGGTGGGATCTAGAAGGCGAATTTAAGCCACTACATCAAATCAACCCACTGCGACTAAATTACGTATTAGAGAAGACTGAAGGCCTATTTGGTAAGAAAGTCCTCGATGTTGGCTGCGGCGGCGGTATTCTTGCAGAAAGCATGGCGGTTGAAGGTGCGATAGTGACAGGCCTAGACATGGGTAAAGAACCGCTAGAAGTCGCGCGCCTTCACGCATTAGAAACGGGCACCAAGCTCGATTACATCCAGAGCACTATCGAAGACCACGCAGAACAGAACCCACAGACGTACGATGTGGTAACGTGCATGGAAATGCTTGAACACGTTCCTGACCCACAATCTGTTATCACTGCCTGTTCGAAATTGGTGAAACCGGGCGGCCACGTGTTCTTTTCTACATTAAACCGTAATTTCAAATCTTACTTGTTTGCGATTGTTGGTGCAGAGAAGCTATTGAGGATCGTTCCAGAAGGCACTCATGAACACGAGAAGTTCATTCGCCCTGCTGAACTTATCAAGATGGTCGATAACACTCCGCTGCAAGAACTAGGGATTACAGGGCTGCACTACAATCCTCTTACGGACACTTATCGTTTAGGCACAAATGTAGACGTAAACTACATCGTCCACACGCAAAACTTTGGCTAAAAAATATCGGTAGCCCTACCGTAAAACCTTTTGTAAAAAAGACGAATGAAAAGAGTTGCAATTACCATAACTTTGCGACTTTTTTCAGTCTAAATTTCGTGCGCTAGCTTCCATTTTGACCACCTCGATTTAAATTTAATCGCCTAAAATCAATCGCCCATTTTGGCCAAAGATCAAGGAATTTTTTTTTATGGGCGTGCAAAAATAAAGCATCATTAAAAGCCGACTTTTATACAATCAAGTCACATATAACCTCATCAGTTAGTGGTCACTTACAGTTTTTTTTCAATCCACCACTTATCCACAAGCAACCCCATTTCTTTACCTTGAAAAATATCAGTTGTAGCACTATCTTGTAACCCAACAAACAAATGACCCCTATATGTTGTGTTTGAACTACAATGTATGGGTAGACCAAGATCACAAAGCCGAAACGTAATTTACAAAAATTACACAGAAATACACAAAAACACGGCCTTGTTCAGTTTTGTTAGGGAAATTAAGCAGAATGAACCAACAACTTACTGTTACCAAGCGTAACGGGCGCAAAGAAACGATCGATCTAGAGAAGATCCATCGCGTGATTACATGGGCAGCTGAAGGCTTGCACAATGTTTCTGTATCACAAGTAGAATTGAAAGCTCACATTCAGTTTTACGATGGCATCACCACTACTGACATTCATGAAACTATCATCAAGTCAGCAGCGGATTTAATCTCTGAAGAGACTCCTGATTACCAATATCTAGCAGCACGTCTGTCTGTATTCCACCTACGTAAAAAAGCGTACGGCGAATACGAGCCGCCTGCACTGTATGACCACGTTGCAAAACTGGTTGATATGGGTAAATACGATAGCCACCTTATGGAAGATTACACGAAAGCTGAATTCGAAGAGCTTGACGAGTACATCGACCACAAACGTGACTTAGACTTCTCTTACGCAGCGGTTAAGCAGCTCGAAGGTAAATACTTCGTGCAAAACCGTGTAACGAAAGAAATCTACGAGAGTGCTCAGTTCCTTTACATTTTAGTTGCTGCGTGTCTATTCGCTAAATACCCGAAATCGACTCGTCTTGACTACATCAAACGTTTTTACGACGCATCGTCTACGTTTAAGATTTCTCTACCTACACCGATCATGTCTGGTGTACGTACGCCTACTCGTCAATTCAGTTCTTGTGTACTGATCGAGTGTGGTGACAGCCTTGATTCAATCAACGCGACAGCAAGCTCAATTGTTCGTTACGTATCTCAACGTGCTGGTATTGGTATCAACGCAGGTCGTATCCGTGCGCTTGGTTCTGAAATCCGTAATGGTGAAGCGTTCCACACAGGCTGTATCCCTTTCTACAAATACTTCCAAACAGCAGTAAAATGTTGTTCTCAAGGTGGTGTTCGTGGCGGTGCAGCAACGGTATTCTACCCACTATGGCACGGTGAAGTTCAGTCTCTATTAGTACTGAAAAACAACCGCGGCGTTGAAGAGAACCGAGTTCGTCACATGGATTACGGCGTACAGCTGAACAAGCTTATGTACTCTCGCCTAGTTCAGGGTGGCAACATCAGCCTGTTCTCACCTTCAGACGTACCTGGCCTTTACGATGCGTTCTTCGAAAACCAAGACCGTTTTGAAGAGCTATACGTTAAGTACGAAAACGATCCTTCAGTGAAGCGTGAAACGGTTAAAGCCGTTGAGCTTTTCTCTCTGCTAATGCAAGAGCGTGCTTCTACTGGTCGTATCTACATTCAGAACGTTGACCACTGTAATACACACAGCCCGTTTGATTCTGAAGTAGCACCTGTTCGTCAATCGAACCTATGTCTAGAAATCGCGCTTCCTACTAAGCCACTTTCTAACGTAGAAGATGACGAAGGCGAAATTGCACTATGTACGCTTTCAGCATTCAACCTTGGCGCAATCAATGAACTGGACGACCTAGCAGAGCTTTCTGAGCTGGTTGTTCGTGCTCTAGATGCACTGCTTGATTACCAAGACTACCCGCTTCCAGCTGCATACAAGTCGACAATGAACCGTCGTACTTTAGGTGTAGGTGTAATCAACTACGCATACTACCTAGCGAAGAATGGTGTTAAGTACTCTGATGGCAGCGCGAATGGCCTGACTCACCGTACTTTTGAAGCAATTCAATACCACTTGCTAAAAGCATCTGTTGAACTAGCGAAAGAGCAAGGCTGTTGCCCATCTTTCCACGAGACCAACTACGCGAAAGGCCTACTGCCAATCGATACTTACAAAAAAGATATCGACTTAGTATGTGAAGAGCCACTGCACTACGATTGGGATTCTCTACGTGAAGAGATCATGGAGCACGGTCTGCGTAACTCTACGCTAACAGCGCTTATGCCTTCTGAGACATCGTCTCAAATCTCGAACGCGACTAACGGTATCGAGCCACCACGTGGTTACGTATCAGTGAAAGCATCGAAAGACGGCATCCTTAAGCAAGTGGTTCCAGATTTCCTAAATCTTAAAGAGAACTACGAGCTACTTTGGAACATTGGTTCTAACGACGGTTACCTACACCTAGTGGGTATCATGCAAAAATTCGTTGACCAAGCTATCTCTGCAAACACTAACTATGACCCAAGTGTTTACGACAGCGGTAAAGTACCAATGAAGAAGCTGCTTCAAGACCTACTAACAGCGTACAAGTACGGTGTTAAGACGCTTTACTACCATAACACTCGTGATGGTGCTAAAGACGATCAAGGCGATGCAGTTCAAGTGCCGGAAGAAGATTGTGAAGGCGGCGGTTGTAAGATCTAAACCGCAATAAACATTAAGACCCCAGAGAAGAGTTATCTTCTCTGGGTTTAAAGCATTAACAGGGTCCGTTTTATTACGGGTCTTTAAAGGATTTGAGGCATTTATGGCTTACAGTACTTTTTCTCAGCAAAAAAATGACCAACTAAAAGAACCAATGTTCTTGGGTCAGTCGGTAAACGTTGCACGTTACGACCAACAAAAATTCGAAATCTTCGAAAAGCTTATCGAGAAGCAGCTTTCTTTCTTCTGGCGTCCAGAAGAAGTAGACGTGTCTAGCGACCGTATCGACTACAACAAGCTTCCTGAGCATGAAAAGCACATCTTCATCTCTAACTTGAAGTACCAAACGCTTCTAGATTCAATCCAAGGCCGCAGCCCTAACGTTGCCCTACTTCCATTGGTATCTCTACCAGAAGTTGAAACTTGGATTGAAACTTGGTCTTTCTCTGAAACGATTCACTCTCGTTCTTACACGCACATCATCCGTAACATCGTGAATGATCCAGGCGTAGTATTCGACGACATCGTTGAAAATGAAGAGATTCTGAAGCGTGCTAAAGACATCGCTTTCTACTACGACGACCTAATCAAGCTAACGGCTGACTACCACCGCTACGGTGAAGGCAACCACAGCATCAACGGCGAAGACGTCAAGATTTCACTTCACGACCTGAAGAAGAAACTTTACCTATGTCTAATGTCTGTAAACGCACTAGAAGCGATTCGTTTCTACGTAAGTTTCGCATGTTCATTTGCATTCGCTGAGCGTGAGCTAATGGAAGGTAACGCGAAGATCATCAAGCTAATCGCTCGTGATGAAGCCCTTCACCTTACTGGTACACAGCACATGATCAACTTGCTACGCAATGGTCAAGATGATTTTGAATTCATGCAGATCGCTGAAGAGTGTAAGCAAGAGTGTTTCGACCTATTCAAAGAAGCGGCTGAGCAAGAGAAAGAGTGGGCAGAATACCTATTCAAAGATGGCTCTATGATTGGTCTGAACAAAGACATTCTTTGCCAATACGTTGAGTACATTACCAACATCCGTATGCAGGCTGTTGGCCTAGGTACGGCTTACCCAGCAGCAACGTCGAACCCAATTCCATGGATCAACGCTTGGTTGTCTTCAGATAACGTTCAAGTTGCTCCACAAGAAGCAGAAATCAGTTCTTACCTAGTTGGCCAAATCGACAACGAAGTAAAAGCTGACGACTTTGAAGGATTTGAGCTGTAATGCCAACAATCAAAATCAACAAACTGACTTCGATTGAATCTAACCCTTCAAACACTCTATTGGAAACAATGGAACAAGCTGGGTTAGAGCCAGAATACAACTGCCGAGATGGTCACTGTGGCGCTTGCCGCTGCACGTTGGATTCTGGTGAGGTCGAGTACGTTGGTTTTGCTATGGCTTACACGCAAGGTAATGAGATATTGCCTTGTATCTGTAAAGCAAAGACTGAGCTATCGCTGAGTAACGTTATTCATAGAAACAAGCAAAAACGCGCATAAGCCAGCTGGCTTTAGGTCACTTTGTTCGAATATCGTCAATAAGAATCAAAAAAGGGTCCGCTTCCTTTAGGAATGCGGACCCTTTTCTATTTATGTCTTTAGGTATCTAAAGCGACTCGTCTATCACTCAACCAAATCTTCCTGTTGGCTTGTGTCATACAAAGCCAAACGTTTATTGCTGAGTCAGGTTAAGAGTCACGGAGCCAATATAACAAGCGCTTCGGCACTCTCCACAGCCGTTACACTTATCTTTGTCCACTGTAGGCAACTCTCCTACTTCGATGTGTATTGCACCAGCTGAACACGCCGTTTGGCATGCTGAACAGTCCATTTGCATGTAATTATTGCAGCTATCCGCAAAGCTCGGCTTGAGGTCGATATAAGGCGTGACCGTTGGATGAAGTGCGCCGGTCGGACACACTTCAGTGCATTTGTTACACATAGAACAACTGTTGTAATCCAAATTCAGCAGCGCACTGCCCTCTAGCATCTCAATAACGCTATTTGGACACGATTGTTCACACAATCCACAACCGTCGCAAAGACGCTCAAACAGCACCTCATCGACCGCTCTTGGCGGTCTTGCATGCAAGCGCTGTGATATCTCTTCATAATTCGCGGCTGCTTTAACCGGTTTAGAAAGTCGAGTTAAGAAACCGCGTCTATTTGAATTTATTTGTTCAGACATTAGTCGATATATAACTTTTTAGTAGCAACGTTTAAATTATATTCAGATATTAAGTACTTAAACCAATCGATTACATCAACCGATAGCTTTTTATAAAAAGATAACTCTGATGCTTTATTTAGTTTTTCTAAATAAACAGAAGACCAAGTTAATAAGTGACCCTCAAGTAATTCACCAGCTGAATTAATATTATTATTTTCTAACAAATACGCATGAGCGAATAACATTAAACCAAATTGATCTTCCGGCTCTCTTAACCCAGTGTCTAATTCAATCTGATTCAATTCTAAAAACTGGCGATACTCAACCGTAGAAGCACCAAACACAACGCGGTCTTTATCTAGGTACACAGAACCCCAAGGCGGAGCTGGCATGTCTCCAACGCCTTCAAACAGGCGGCTGAACTCTGCTGCGAGCGCATCTTCGTCTTCGCTTCTTAATGCCTGCAAGCATTCTTCAGAGAGTACTTCGCTCTCAACCAAAGCTTCGACAATGGTGATTAACTGTTCTTTACTTGTCGCTTGATAAAATAGCGAACCCAACAATTTATGCGTATCGATAATCATTATCATTTATACCGTTATAGGTTTAAAGATAATTATATTAATTAACTCATTTCATTCTTTGATCTATTTTATACATTCAATTCATAAACTTTAAATTCCACACTTATTTGATGCCAATCAATCAATAATTCGAAATAAATACATAAAGAACAAACTACCTATAAAGTGCTAGCTATCAATAGTAAAAGGCATCTTAGAATGACGAATAAGAAAGAATCTGGGGTAATGAATCTTACTCGAAGAGGCTTCATGAAAGCTTCCTCTGCAGTAGGTAGTGCAGCTGCACTTGCGGGCGGTATTGCATTACCTTTCAAATCCAAACCAGTAGCGGCTGCAGTTGCTGAAAATGTGGATGAGAAAATCGTATGGAGTGCATGTACAGTAAACTGTGGCTCTCGCTGCCCACTGCGTATGCATGTACAAAACGGTGAAATCAAATACGTAGAAACAGACAACACAGGCACTGACGAATACGGTCATCACCAAGTTCGTGCGTGTCTGCGTGGTCGCTCGATGCGCCGCCGTGTTTATAACCCAGATCGCCTAAAGTACCCAATGAAACGTGTGGGTAAACGTGGTGAAGGTAAGTTTAAGCGTATTAGCTGGGAAGAGGCTTATGATGAAGTCGCTGGCACCATGCAACGCCTTATCAAAGACTACGGTAACGACACTATCTACCTAAACTACGGTACAGGTACGCTGGGCGGCACGGTTACTAAATCTTGGCCACCAGCTCAAACGCTGATTGCTCGTCTAATGAACCTAAGTGGTGGTTACTTAAACCATTACGGTGACTACTCAACAGCGCAAATCACGAAAGGCTTGAGCTACACCTACGGCGGTTGGGCAAACAACAACTCTTTCTCTGATTTAGAGAACACTAAACTTAACATTCAGTTTGGTAACAACCCTGCTGAGACGCGTATGTCTGGTGGCGGCCAGATCCACCACTACGTTGAAAGCAAAAACAAATCAAACGCAAGAACGATCATCATCGACCCTCGCTACACCGATACTGCCGGTGGCCGTGAAGATCAATGGATCCCAATTCGTCCTTCTACAGATGCGGCATTGGTAGCGGGTCTTGCACACGTGATGATCACTGAAGACCTTGTCGACCAACCGTTCCTAGACAAATACTGTGTCGGTTACGATGAGAAGACCCTTCCTGCATCAGCGCCTAAAAACAGCGACTACAAATCTTACATCCTAGGTTTAGGTGAAGATGGCGTAGAGAAGACACCAGAATGGGCTTCTAAGATCACGGGTATTCCAGTTGACACCATCGTTAAGCTTGGCCGTGAAATGGGCACAGCGAAACCATGTGCGATTCACCAAGGTTGGGGCTTACAACGCACTGCGAACGGTGAACTAGCGTGTCGTGCAATCGCGATGCTGTCACTGCTCACTGGTTCTGTGGGCGTATCAGGCGGTTCAACAGGCGCTCGTGAAAGCGACATCAACATTCCATTTGTGCGCTTCCCTACTGTGCCAAACCCAGTTGAAACGTCTATTTCAATGTTCATGTGGACAGACGCGATTTACCGTCACCATGAAATGACCGACATCACTGATGGTGTTCGCGGTGCAGAGCGCCTTAAGAACCCAATCAAGATGATCTGGAACTACGCAGGTAACTGCATCATTAACCAACACTCAGACATCAACAAGACTCACGCGATTCTTCAAGATGAAAGTGCGTGTGAAATGATTGTCGTGGTTGATAACCATATGACGTCTTCAGCGAAGTACGCCGATATCATCCTGCCAGACTTAACAACGTCTGAGCAAGACGACTGGTGTATGGACGGTAAAGCGGCGAACATGCCTTACTTCATCTACGCGCAGAAAGCGATTGAGCCTCAGTTTGAAGCAAAATCTATCTACGAGATGTGTACTCAGCTTGCGAAACGAATGGGCGTAGAAAAAGAGTTCACCGAAGGCCGTACTCAAGAGCAATGGATTGAGCACCTTTACGCAGAAACTCGTAAGAACGATCCAACACTGCCAACCTTCGAAGAGATGAAAGAGCTGGGTATCTACAAACGTAGCTACGACCACCACTACATCGCTTATGAAGATTTCCGTAAAGATCCTGAAGCGAACCCACTGACCACACCAAGTGGCAAGATCGAGATCTACTCAGAGCAACTGGCTGATATCGCGAAGACTTGGAAGCTGAAAGAAGACGAAGTGATTCACCCACTTCCGATTTACGCGGACTCTTTCGAAGGTCATAACGACCCACTAGCAGAGAAGTACCCACTTCAGCTAACCGGTTTCCACTACAAGGCTCGTACTCACTCGACTTACGGCAACGTTGCAGAAATCAAAGCAGCAGCACCGCAAGAGTTGTGGATCAACCCAATCGATGCAAAAGAACGTGGTATTGAAAGCGGCGACATGGTGAGTATTTTCAACGACCGTGGCGAAGTACATATTCCAGCGAAAGTGACACCTAGGATTCTTCCTCGAGTTGTCGCACTAGGCGAAGGTGCATGGTACGCACCAGATGGTCAGAAGATCGACCATGCAGGCTCTATCAACGTGCTGACGACTCAGCGCCCGAGCCCACTTGCTAAGGGTAACCCTCAGCATACAAACCTAGTTCAAATCAAAGCGCTAAAGAAAGCATAAGGTAGGTTGGAATGAAACAATACGGCTTTTACATTGATTCAAGTAAATGCACGGGTTGTAAAACCTGTCAGCTTGCTTGTAAAGATTATAACGATCTAGACATCAAAACGAACTACCGTCGCGTATACGAATATGCCGGTGGTGGCTTCACTCAAGATGGTGATACCTGGGTTCAGAAAGATGTCTTTTCTTACTACCTATCTATCGCTTGTAACCACTGTACTAACCCAGCGTGTGTGAAAGTGTGTCCTTCGGGCGCAATGCACAAACGTGATGAAGACGGTTTGGTTGTGGTTGATGAGAGCGTATGTATTGGTTGTCAGCACTGTAGCAATGCGTGTCCTTACGGCGCACCACAATACAATGCTAAGAAAGGTCATATGACGAAATGCGATGGTTGTTACCAACGTGTTTCTGAAGGCAAACAGCCTATCTGTGTTGAGTCTTGCCCACTTCGTGCATTGGAGTTTGGTGAAATCAATACACTTCGTGAGAAGTACGGCTCTGGTGCGGATGTGGCTCCACTGCCATCTTCAACAGAAACGCTACCAAACATCGTGATTAAGCTGAACAAAAACGCGAAGCCGACTGGCGATACCAGCGGTCACCTAGCAAACCCGAAGGAGGTGTAAGATGATTTTTCATGAGTGGTCTTTAATCTTCTTTACGGTGCTGGCGCAAACTGCGGTTGGTGGTTACTTACTGATTGGCGCACGTGCACTGGTACTTGGTCATGACGAAGAGAAGCTGAACAGCTACAAGGTTCCAATGTTTATCCTATGGGTACTGATGGGTCTTGGCTTCATGTTCTCGACAACGCACCTTGGCTCTCCACTGCGCGCGTTTAACGCTTTTAATCAGCTAGGTTCGGCTTGGTTGTCTAACGAAGTGTTCTTCGGTGCGGCATTCTTCGCTGTCGGTGGCCTGCAATGGTTACTGTCGGTAGTCAAGAAAGGTGGCGTTGCTATCCAGAAAGCACTGATGGTTGGCGCGATGGTACTGGGTGTTATCTTCATGTACGCGATGATCAACGTATACATGATCAACACAGTACCGACGTGGGACAACATCTACACACCACTGAGCTTCATCATGACGATGGTTGTGGGTGGCTTGCTGTTATCTAAGTTCGTGATTGTATTCGCAAACGACAGCCGCTTTACGGTTGACCGTAACATCACCATGTTGGCTGTTATCGCTGTTGCTATCAGCTTGCTTGTGACAGTAGGAAAACTGAACCTAATCGGAGACATCCAAACTTCAGCGGCAAAAGCGTCTGAGTTAGTCGATGGTTTAGGTAGCTATGTGATTCTTCAAGTGGCACTGCTAATGGCAAGCTTGTTGATTTGGATTCTACCTATGCTGAACAAAGCAAAAGTGAACCCAGTTAACCTTGGCTTAGCACTAGTATTGTTCTTGGCTTCAGAGTTAATCGGCCGTGGTTTGTTCTACAGCCTACATATGACAAGCGGTTTGTAATCGAGTTCTTACAGACATGAGTTGCGTGTAAACATCGCTGCTTGTTTGGTTATCTAGAAGGCTAGATAAACAAAAGGCCCAACACCTATTTAGATGTTGGGCCTTTTTATTTCGTTTTTTCTAGCGTTTTTAATACAGACTTAGCGAGTTCGCTTACATCGTTAGCTTACATAGCTACTTAATGATAGCCGCTGGAATAAACATGTCTTTTAATCGCTTAACCGAAGAATAAGTACCAAACATCGGTTTGTTATCTAAATGCCTTCTCAGCATATCGGCGGCAACGGTCTTAATCACGTT
>NZ_JBFRTU010000001.1:92967-111982 GCF_041474275.1 Vibrio sp. 10N.222.52.B7
GTCGACAATGCAACGCTGAATGTGTTGCCTTCCAGCTTACCAGTCACCAAAGCCAATTCAGTTCCGCACTTATCTCTTGTTGCTCCAGCCAGCGCAAAGGTCGCGGCTAATGGATCGCTCTTTTCAAGTTCGCTCTCTTTTGGCTCAGCCATCACCCATGAGTGTCCGAAGCAATCTTCTATCTGCTCATTCAATTGCAGCCACGCTGACAGTGAACCTTTGGTCGACACTTCAGACACAGATAACGTCTTCTTTTTTTCCGCCATGATGTGTCCAATATGGTCAATCATCGGCTCATCAACACTAACGACATTACTCTCTAGCAGCTTGTAAACCATCTGCAGCAGCTTAACGCGAGTTTCTAAATCCGACTTAGGTCCAAATAGTTTCACTTCAATAAACGGCAGATAAGAGCGGTAACCCAATTCATAACCTTGAGGCAATTTCAGCTGGTCTAACACGTCTGATATGCCAGATTCGGACAAACCAAAGGTAAACAACCTGCTGCATTCAGAAGCGACCACTTGAGGATAAGTACGAGCGAGGTCAGGGATAATTTCAAAGCTCACCATGCGCTTAAACTCACTGGGCACTCCCGGAGTGAAATAGAAAGTCGCATCGTTAATCTTAAGTTTGAAACCACATGCAGTGCCGACAGGGTTATCGACGATTTCCGAGTTTACTGGCAGCAAAGCCTGCTTTAGGTTGCTATCAGGCATCGGCATACCACGCCCGGAAAACATCTCTTCCATACGCGCCAGCCATTCAGGGAACATAATGAGTTTCTGCTCTGAGGCAGCAGCCGCAGCAGCTGCACTCATATCATCGGTTGTCGGGCCTAAACCACCATTAACGATAACCACATCATAGTTAAAGCTCAGCATCAGCAGTTCTTCAACAAGAGCATTCATTTGATCACCCACAGTTGAGCGCTTAGCAAGAGCAAAACCATGCTGATAAAACTCAGCAGACATCCAAGCTGCGTTCGTATCTACAATGTCTCCATGAAGAACTTCTTCACCTGTACTTAACATTGCGATTTTCGTCATATTTCTATCCCTTGTTGTCATAAAAAGACACTGCATTATTTACAAACTGGTCTATGGTTGAATTTGGAGCAATTCGCCTTTTCACTAATATTAATAATGTTAAACCTAAGGTTTTCTTAGGAAAAGCTATAAATTATTAGTTCCCTAAATCAGGCATTTAATAGATAATTGTGACCCTGATCAATTCCAAACTTTCTCATGGAGACCCTTGTGGCCAAATCACCGTTACTAGCAAAGGTTACTGCCGCATTTTCAATGCTAATGTCAGTTAACTCGGTTGCAAGCCAATACGACTTCGACCAGCCAATCAACCTTTCTTACTCGGATGAATGTGCTCAAGATTACTGTTTTAATGACAACTTGTACACCTACAAGCCTAGTACCAATTACGCACTGAGCGAGTCGAGTGATGAGTACGACTTCTCAATCCAACAACCAAAACACATGTTGGTGAGTCAGGAGAAAGATTGGGATTACCTAATGGGTCAAACCTACACCATTCTTGGCTTGAGTGTCGCGACAGTGGGTCTAATGACTCTGCTCCCTGAAAGTATTACTAAGTGGGATGATGACCAACGTGATATCAGCTCATTAGGTAAAAAGTGGAAAGATAACGTTTCTGCTGGTCCAACATGGGACCGTGACGAACACTTCCTAAACTACGTAATGCACCCATATTTCGGTGGTGTTTACTACACCGCAGCTCGACACGCAGGTTACGACGAGTTTGAGTCATTCTTATACTCTTGGACTATGTCGACGTTCTTCTGGGAATACGGCGTAGAAGCGTTTGCAGAAGTACCTTCATGGCAAGATCTCTTCATCACACCTTTCTTCGGTGCGGTTGTCGGTGAAATGATGCTAGAAGCAGAGCAGGATATCATTGCTTCAGGTGGCGAAGTGATGGGCTCTCAAACCATGGGTGATGTGTCGCTATTCTTCCTTAACCCTGTTGGACACATTCACTACTGGGTAAGTGACGCATGGGGCGGTGATGCAGAAGTTAACCTGAATACTAACCCTTGGTGGGATAACCAAGACGCTGCACGTTTTGCTTACGATGCTGGCGCACCATACGACTCTCAGTTTGTTGGTATGAACTTCAAAGTAACGTTCTAATTCGTCTCTAGTACTACTCAATATAAGTTATTGAATATAAGTTGCTGAATCATCAATCACAGTGACAACTCTTCTAAAAAGCGGCTCTCTAGCCGCTTTTTTTGTGCCCTACTCTTCATTCTCTTTTTTTGCATCGAAGCTTAGTTTCAAAAATTGACTTAGGTCAAACATTGTTCGATGTAACCTTCTACACTGAAATTAAAGAACTTTATCGCGTGATATCAAACATTTAATTAGCAAAGAATAATTGAAACCTTGGGGGCTGATATGAACAGTACATTTATCGTAAACTTTATCGGAAAAGCATCACCAGCAACAATCAAACAGCTTGCTGCGGTTACTCACGAAAACGACGGCAAATGGCTCATCAGTAAAGTGAACTTTATTGAAGACCAAGTCGCAGGCGTACTAAAGGTTCAACTTCCAGCCATCAACGAATCGATTGTAAAAGAAGCGTTCAGCGCCAATCCAGATCTCATCGTGCAGTTTGTCGATTCCGATCATACACACAATGTTCAAGACACGGTCCATCACTTGAGACTCGACTCTAACGACCGAGCAGGTATCGTCAACGAAGTGACTCATGTATTGGATAGACAAGGAATCAGTATTCTCGATATGGATTGTCACCGCGTCTTTATCGCTGGTGGCGGCGGTGTTAGCTCAAGTCTATTCACATCAAAAATCGCCGTTAAGCTGCCAATCGAAGTACAGATCGACGACGTAGTTAATGAACTCGAAACGCTCAGTGAAGATACTCGTGTGATGATTGAAAGCTAAATAAACAAAATTAAAGAACAAAAAAGAGCAGCTCATTAGCTGCTCTTTGTATTGCTTTGAACTTGTGATTCAGTTACTTAACTGACCATTGTGATAATGAGCGTTTGAAGTCTTCATAGCCGAATTCATTTAGCTTTTGAACTTCACCACTGCTACGTTCACAGTAGATTGAAGGCATTTTAAGGCCATTGAACCAGTTCAATTTCACCATTGTGTAACCCGCGCTGTCTAACAGATGCAGCTTTTGACCAATCTTAAGTGGCTCATCAAAGCTCGCTTCGCAGAACTGATCGCCCGCAAGACATGAACACGAACCAATCACGTAGTCATGGCTGCCTGTTTCTGATGCTTCCAATACTGATGCGGGCTCATTGTAGATAAGCGTGTCAAGGCGGTGCGCCTCAGTCGCTGAATCCACAATCGCTGTTTTCTTCACGTTCTCAACAATATCGACCACTGTCACAACTAGGTCGGTTGTTTTAGTGATGATCGCTTCACCCGGCTCAAGATACATCTGCACACCGTGCTTTTCAGAGAAGGCTTTCAGCGCAAGACCGAGTTTTTCGATGTCATAGCCAGGCCATGTGAAGAACACACCTCCGCCCATGCTCACCCAGTCCAACTTATCTAAGTGCTCACCAAACTGTTCTGAGATTGAATCAAGCAGGCCGATAAACGCATCGACGTCTTTGTTCTCACAGTTCATGTGGAACATCACACCATTAATCTCATCGAAAATTTCTGGTTTGATGTGGTCAGCTTGCACGCCCAAACGCGAGAATTGACGTGCTGGATTCGCCAAGTCTTGCCCTGCGTAGCTCACGCCCGGATTTAAACGTAAACCCAGTGAAGCTTTACCTTCAACAATATGACGGTAAGCAGCAAGTTGGCTTTGAGAGTTGAAGATCATCTTGTCGCAGATGTCAGCAACCTCTCTCACGTCATCTTCACTGTAGCCCACACTGTAAGCATGAGTTTCACCGCCAAAAGTTTCGTGACCTAATTTCACTTCATAAGGGCCAGAACTAGTAGTACCGTCTAGGTACGGTTTGATGATGTCAAACACGCCCCAAGTCGAGAAGCACTTAAGCGCAAGTACCAATTTCACACCTGAAATCTCTTTCAGTTGCTTGGCTTTTTCTAAGTTCGCAATCAACTTGTCTTCGTTGATCATGAAATATGGGGTTTTTAGTTCTTCTTTCTTAAACGTCATTTTTGTAAACACTCAAGCAGCATCAATAGATGGAAAGGTAAATTAACAATTTTGGTGTGATTTATTTTGATTTTGTCCTGTCCGAGCGCAGTGAGTTACAAAATCAAAATAAATGATACCAAAGCTTCAAGGCTATCATCATCGAAAAGGGAACAATCCATGTCCCCTTTAATTAGCAATCAAAACAAGAAATCAGTTCTTATTTTTTCAGCTCATGAATCACTGGAAGACCTTGGCCTGCTTCAAGCTCTTGAACATGCCAATCTAGACCAATTTCCGGCATAGTTGCTAGGAACGGATCTGGATTTAGCTGTTCCATGTTGAACACGCCTTTATCAGCCCATTCGCCACGGAAGAACTGAAGTGCAGCGGTAATCGCTGGAACACCAGTTGTGTAAGAGATCGCTTGGTGCTCTACGTCTTCGTAAGCCACTTCGTGGTCTGCGTTATTGTAGATGAATACGCTACGCTCTTTACCATCTTTCTTACCTTGAACCCAAGTACCGATACACGTTAAACCAGTGTAACCCGGAGCTAGAGATGTTGGATCCGGTAGTAGTGCTTTAAGAACATGCAGAGGCTGAACCACAGTACCATCGTGCAGTGTTAGCGGATCTGGGCTAAGAAGACCGATATCACGCATGCAGTTGAAGTAGTTCAAGTATGCATCACCAAAGCCCATCCAAAATTCGATACGCTTAGCTGGGATGAACTCTTTCATTGAACGAACTTCATCGTGCGCCATTGAGTAAACTTTGTGAGAACCACAGTTCGGGAATTCAAACTCAAGCATACGAGAGTGACAAGGTACTTGTTTCCACTCTTCATTTTCCCAGTAGAAAGAATCGCCTTGGATCTCAAGCATGTTGGTTTCTGGGTCAAAGTTTGTCGCAAACTTCTTGCCGTGGTCACCAGCATTCACATCCATTACATCAATTGAGTCAATCTCATCGAACAAGTGCTTAACCGCGTATGCAGCAAAGATTGATACCACACCTGGATCGAAACCAGCACCAAGAATACCTGTGATGCCTGCTTCAGCGAACTTCTCACGGTAGCCCCACTGCCAATCGTAAGCTTGTGGTACTTGTTGGCCTTCAGAACATAGGTCAACCGCTACCGATGTATCTAAATAAGAAACTTTAGATTGGTAACATGCTTCCATGATTGCCATGTTTACCCAAGGAGGACCAGCGTTGATCACTAGATCCGGCTGAACTTCTTTAATCAAAGCAACAAGCGCATCAACATCATCAGCGTCTACTGAACGTGCTTCTAGTTTCTTAGTTGAATCTTTAAGGTTGTTTTTGCCCTTGATAGATTCGATGATTTTTTCACACTTCGCGATTGTGCGAGAAGCGATTGTGATATCACCCAGTACTTCGTTATTTTGTGCTGCTTTGTGTGCAACAACCCAACCAACGCCGCCTGCACCAATTTGTAGAATAGCCATAATTAATTACCCTTGTTGTTCTGCTAGCTCAGTGGCTAGAGTTTGAATTTTGTTAATTAGAGATTTGAAATCTGATGTCTTTAGGCACGGATTCAAGATAGTGAATTTAAGCGCACTCTTACCATCCACGACCGTTTCACCGAGTACTGCAACACCACGAGTCAGCGCTTCCAGTCTTAGCGTTTGATTCAATTTGTCTAAATCTAGCTCGCCGTTTGCTGACGGCTTAGATCGGAACAGCACTGTTGATAGTGACGGCTCTGCGAGTAGCTCTAAGTCAGCTTGGTTTTGAATCAGGTCTGCCACTTCTAGCGTTTGCTCAAGAAGATGGTCGTACATATCACCCAACTGCTTTGGTCCAACGCTTTGCATCGTCATGAAGACTTTCAATGCATCGAAACGCTTGGTGGTCGCAATAGACTTATCGACTAGATTTGGCAGTTCATCGTGTTCGCGGTTTAGGTAATCTGCGTGATGTAGAAGGTACTTAAAGTTCGCTTTGTCTTTCAACAATACCGCGCCGCAGCTGATTGTTTGATAGAACAATTTGTGGAAATCGACACTCACAGAGTCCGCTTTTGCGATGCCTTGTAAGCGAGCCTTGTGGCTACTCAAGATAAGCGCGCCACCGTAAGCACTGTCGACATGGAACCAAAGATCTTGCTGACTTGCGATTTCTGCAATCGCATCAAGGTCATCGATAGCACCATGATCGGTTGTGCCCGCAGTACCAATCACAGCAAAAGGAATCAGACCTTGTGCTTTCAGTGCTTTCACTTCTGCGTCTAGCAAGTCAGGCTTGATAGTGCCGTTTGCATTGGTATCAACACAGCACACTGCCGCTTCGCCTAGCCCTAGTAGAGAGGCTGACTTTTGAACCGTGAAGTGAGATTTCTTTGAACATAAGATACGCAGTTTGCTCGCGTATTCTGGTAAGCCAAGCTTTTGGATAGAATGACCATTGTGCTTATCCGCAACCCAGTCTCTCGCAAGCAATAAACCCATTAGGTTACTTTGCGTGCCTCCGCTAGTGAAAACACCGTCAGCTTGTGCGCCAAGTTGGTATTTGTCACACATCCAATCCACAACGCGCTGCTCAACATAAGTCGCAGCCGATGCTTGGTCCCATGAATCCATTGATTGATTCAACGCCGCGATAATCGATTCCGCTGCTACCGAAGCCATAAGAGGAGGAGTGTGAAGGTGTGCAATGCAATCTGGGTGTTGCACGAAGATGGAGTTTGCAGCGACAAGGTCTGCAGTACTATCTACAACATCAACCAAAGCGTGTTGATTGTTATCAAGGTCGACAGCATTGATAGCTGCTTCTAGCACTTTTGGATCTAAACCCGAATAAGGGGTTTCAACCTGTTCAAAAACCGCTTTCATCGCTTGAGTGGTTTGGTTCATCACGTTAGCAAATTCGTCGCTACCGCCTAAACCTGTATGGATGAAATGCTTGTTCCATTCTTGGTTTGCTTGTTCGCTTGAAGCTGGGTCTTGTTGTAAGCCACCACCAGCTGCGATGATCGCTTCTTCCATTACGCGGAGTGCAAAGTCAATCTGCTCAAAAGAGATAATCATTGGCGGAAGGAAACGAATTACCGAGCCATCACGACCACCCTTTTCAACCATCAAGCCACGCTCTAACGCTGCTCGTTGAATCGCTAGGGTTAGTTCGCCGTCTGATTGTGGTTCGCCAAACTTGTTAAGCTCACCATTTGGTTGTTTGATCTCAGCACCGAGCATCAGGCCTTTACCACGAACTTCAGCAATACAGCTAACGCGTGATTGAATCTTCTCAAGCCCGTGACGTAAATATTGGCCTGCGATGTTCGCGTGCTCAACTAAGCCATCTCGTTCGATGATCTCCAACGCCTTAGCGCCAGAGACCATTGCTAATTGGTTACCACGGAATGTACCGGTGTGCTCACCCGCTTTCCATGTATCAATGCTCTTATCGAACACAAGCAGCGACATAGGCAGTCCGCCACCAATCGCTTTAGATAAACATAAGATATCTGGATTAACACCAGACTCTTCAAACGCAAATCGATGGCCAGTTTTGCCCACACCACACTGAATCTCATCAAAAATCAGTAGGATGCCGTGCTCATCACAGATGCGACGTAGGCCTTGTAACCAAGATGCTGGAGCAGGAATCACACCGCCCTCACCTTGCACAGGCTCAACGATCATCGCCGCCGGTTTCATGATGCCAGACTCGTCATCATTCAACATACGTTCGATGTAACGAATGCTCGCGTTAGCACCCGCTTCACCACCAATACCAAACGGGCAGCGTAGGTTGTATGGGAAAGGCATGAAGTGCACATCAGACATCAAGCCGCTACGACGCTCTTTAGTGCCGAGGTTACCCATCATACCCATGGTGCCGTTCGTCATACCATGGTAAGCACCACGGAAAGCAAACATGGTGTTGCGACCTGTGGTTTGCTTGGCGAGCTTGATCGCCGCTTCCACAGCGTCAGCGCCAGATGGGCCACAGAATTGAAGAACCGAGTTATTTGAAAAGTCTTGAGGAAGAAAAGCTTTAACTCGTTTGATAAACGTCTCTTTTGCTTGAGTCGTGATATCAAGTGTTTGGTATGGCAAACCAGAATCGAGTTGGTCTTTAAGTGCTTGGTTAATCTCAGGGTGGTTGTAACCCAGAGAAAGTGTACCTGCACCGGCTAAGCAATCGAGAAAGAGTTGGCCACGAGTATCTTCAACTAAAGCGCCACATGCTCGTTTAATAGCAATAGGCAGGCGTCTTGGGTAAGAGCGAACATCCGACTCATGCTGTTCTTGCTCTAGCAAAATAGCGTCAGGTGTTAGGTCGTACGTTCCCTCTAAGATAGGAACCATAGTTGAAAATGAATTTGCGATAGTATTGATATCGACTTCAAAGGCGGTAGTCATAAAAGTCCCCTTGAATGTGTTCATACTCACCTCCATCAGACGCAATTACCCACCAACTCTCGTTAAATTTGGAGAGAGTTCATAGTGAAGTACACGTATTGTCTAGAAATGAGATATAGCTGTACGCTCGCATAAGTCAAATGACGAATACGAAATTAAGCCGTCTTAAGACAGCGATAAATTGTTAGCGTGAGCTCAAGGTTCAGTAATGCTACTGTTTTGAAGAATTGGACATTTTTGCAGGATCGGGCAGCTATGAGGAGCTGGTCCCTTTGGAAATGCAGAGCTGATTAGCAATGTTGTAATTAGTGTGTTCAATGTTGGGTTTCCCATTAACATGACGAACTGCGCCATAAGTATCCCGTCTATCAGCTAAAGGACTAGCCAATACCTACCCTACGTAATGTCCCAATCAGCAAGAATGGTCACTACGCGTATCCCCCAGAAGCAATCGTTGCTCTTCTTGAACATTTTCATTCCGAGATTGCGCGGGAAAGTAACATAAAGTGAAATGAACGATCAATAGTTTTTAGTAATAGCTTGATAAATAGCAGCGGTGGCTAAGCAATTGCTGTAAATATCGTCACACTATCGTTTGGGAAAGAGATCCCCGGTTCATTCGTTCCTCATACCCGAGGATGACGACGTGGGGTTATAAACGTTGCTAGAGAAGCTTTTAGGTCATGGCGTCACTCCCTAGAGCGAGGTATGAATTCATAGAGAACCCCTTACAACATGTCATTGTATTGCTTTATTCAAGAAACTATCTGATGCAATAGATTAAACTGAAGTTAATCAGCAAGCGGCAAGAGATCCCCGGTTCATTCGTTCCTCACACCCGAGGATGACGACGTGGGTGTACAGGCGGTGTTAGTGATGGCTTTGAGGCTGTGGCGCCTTTCCGTCATTCCTTAGCCTGAAGAATGAGTTCATTGGGAGTCCCTTACAACATGTCGATGTATTGTTTTATTCAGAAACTATCTGATGCAATAGATTAAACTGAAGTTAATCAGCAAGCGGCAAGAGCTCCCCGGTTCGCTCGTTCCTCACGCCCGAGGATGACGACGTGGATTTATAAACGTTACTAGAGAGACTTTGAGGTCATACCGTCTTTCCGTCATTCCCTAGCACGAGGAACGAGTTCATAGGGAATCTCGCTTTTAAAAACTAACTTGATTGCAAAATTTGAAACAGAGATAGAAATGAATGTTGAGTGCGGATTCGAACAAGAAGAGTTCTTAAACGTAAAAGCTAAACGTCAGAAACCAAAAAGCCCGAACATTTCTGTTCGGGCTTCTTAATTTGGAGCGATACATCGGGTTCGAACCGATGACCTCAACCTTGGCAAGGTTGCGCTCTACCAACTGAGCTAGTATCGCATTTGCTTTATCGAGATAAAGACTTTAATAGATGGTGCCCCGGGCCGGACTTGAACCGGCACAGCGCGAACGCCGAGGGATTTTAAATCCCTTGTGTCTACCAATTCCACCACCAGGGCACGCAATTCTTTATTGCGATGCCGATTACTGAAAAGTAAAACACCATCTTAATGCTGACGCCAATCAACATTACAAAATTTGGAGCGATACATCGGGTTCGAACCGATGACCTCAACCTTGGCAAGGTTGCGCTCTACCAACTGAGCTAGTATCGCATTTTCATTCAAATTCTTTCTAGAAGAAAGAGAGAATGGAGGCGCCTCCCGGAGTCGAACCGAGGTCCACGGATTTGCAATCCGCTGCATAGCCACTCTGCCAAGGCGCCTTAGTAACTCCAATCGAATCGCTCATTGCCATCCTCTTGGGTACGGGATGCATTCTACGGATTCAGACGATTGAGTCAATATTATTTTTGTATTTTTAATTCGTTTGAATAGATTTCATACGAAACAGGCCAAATAGCTGACTTTATGTTCAAAACACACTGTGAGCGGGTTATTCAAAGGAGATCTATATCACATTAGATATCCACTATTGATAACTTAACCTTAGGTTAAAGATCAAAAAAGCGAGCCTCAGCTCGCTTCTTCATCAATGATGTTTTTCGTCTAACAAATCGTCTTTGGCAGCCATCAAGTATTGTGCCATTGACCAATAAGTAAGAACGGTGGCGACATACAGTGCAATGTAACCTACCCACACCATCCAGTCGTCGTATCTCCAGATAAGTACCCAAAGAGCGAACATCTGAGAAACCGTTTTGACTTTACCAACCCAAGATACCGCAACACTTGCGCGTTTACCGATTTCAGCCATCCATTCACGAAGCGCTGAAATGATGATCTCACGAGCAATCATGGTCACGGCTGGAATAGTTATCCAAATAGAGTGGTAATGCTCTGTAATCAGGATAAGAGCCGTAGCGACCAACACTTTGTCAGCCACAGGGTCAATGAAGGCACCGAAGCGAGACGTTTGCCCTAACTTACGAGCTAGCATGCCATCTAGCCAATCAGTGAAACCGGCTACCCAAAACACCATCGCAGCAGCGAAAGGAGCCCATTGATAAGGTAGATAGAAAACGACAACGAATACTGGGATCAAAAATAGTCTCAGTAAGGACAAAATGTTAGGTATATTCAAACGCATATTATTGGGCTCTTATTAATTGCGCTTTAATGGTGCGGGATTTTTACTATTGTTTCAATGCTTGATAAATGTTTTCTGCCAAAGAATGACTAATGCCCGGCACTTTGGCTATTTCTTCGACAGTTGCACGCTTAAGTTCTTGTAAGCCACCCATATATTTCAGCAAAGCTTGACGACGTTTAGCTCCTACCCCTTCAATTCCTTCCAAAGCACTGGTTCTGCGCGTTTTACCACGTTTCGCCCTGTGCCCTGCAATCGCATGATTATGGCTCTCATCACGAATGTGCTGGATAAGATGCAGCGCTGGTGCATCGCTAGGTAAATTAAACTCTTCACCTTCAAGGGTTACCAAAGTTTCTAAACCCGGTTTACGCGTCACGCCTTTCGCAATACCCATCATTCTTGGTCTAAACGGCCAATCACCCCAATATTGAGAAATGATCTCATGAGCGCGGTTTAGCTGACCTTTACCACCATCGATAAAGATGATGTCTGGGATCTTGTCGATATCGAGTTGCTTCGAATAACGTCTCTCAAGCGCCTGAGCCATCGCTGCATAATCATCGCCACCTGTAATGCCGGTGATGTTGTAACGACGGTACTCTGGTTTAACCGGGCCTTCTTGATTGAACACCACACACGACGCAATCGTGCTTTCACCCATGGTATGACTGATATCAAAACATTCCATGCGCTTGATAGCATCCATCGACAGCACTTCTTGGAGCTCTTTGAAGCGCTGATTAATCGTCATCTTGTGATTAATCTTGGTGGTAATAGCCGTCAATGCATTGGTATTAGACAATTTAAGGTAACGACCTCGAGTACCTGAAGGGTTGGTATTGAAGTGAATCTTACGACCCGCTACTTCACACAAGGCTTCTTGAATCGGTGTGACATCTTCCATCAAATCGGCATTGAGAATCAAACGGGTTGGGATGGTTCTCGCTTCACTATGCGCAAGATAGTATTGGCTTAAAAAGCTCGAAAAGACCTCTTCTCGCACCGTATTGTTGGGAATTTTAGGGAAATGGCTTCTACTGCCTAAAACCTTGCCTTGGCGAATCATCAAGATATGAATACACGCTACGCCATTCTCTTGAGCAAATCCCAACACGTCCATATCTTCCATTGAATCGTCAGATACGTATTGTTGTTCTTGCACACGTCGAATCGCTTGGATTTGATCACGGAAAGCGGCAGCTTGTTCAAAACGAAGCTCACGGCTTGCCTTGTCCATTTTGTCGATGAGCGTCTCAAGGACTAATTTGTCTTTCCCTTGCAGGAACAGACGAACGTAGTCGATAAGTTCACTGTACTCTTCATCAGAGATGATTGAGCTAACACATGGCGCAGCACAACGACCAATCTGATACATCAAACACGGGCGCGTTCTATTGGCATAAACCGTATCTTCACACTGGCGGGCAGGGAAAATCTTTTGGATTAGGTGTAGCGTCTCACGCACAGCGCCGGAATCAGGGTAAGGACCAAAGTATTCGCCCTTTTTCTTCTTAGCACCACGGTGCATCGACAAACGAGGATGCTTGTGACCGCTAATAAAAATATAAGGGTACGACTTATCATCACGCAAAAGTACGTTGTATTTAGGCAAGTACTGCTTGATGTAGTTGTGCTCAAGAATGAGCGCTTCTGTTTCCGTGTGCGTTACAGTGACATCGATCTTGTCAATATTACTAACTAGAGCGCGTGTTTTTTCACTGTCGACTTTTTTACGGAAATAACTGGAAAGGCGTTTTTTGAGGTTCTTAGCTTTACCGACGTAAATAACGGCAGCCTCGGCGTTATACATTCGATAAACGCCGGGCTGCTCTGTTACTGTCTTGAGGAATGAGACTGAGTCAAACAAGTTGGTCACTATACGATCTCAGTGTTAAAGGGTCTCAGTGTCTAACATTCCATGTCTAATCGCTAAATGCGTCAGCTCTACATCGCCACTGATATCCAGCTTACTGAACAAGCGGTAGCGGTAACTGTTGACTGTTTTAGGACTTAGATTGAGTTGTTCTGAAATATCCGTCACTTTCTGACCTTTGGTAATCATCATCATGATTTGAAGTTCACGTTCAGATAAGTCTGCGAATGGATTTTCAGACGCAGGCGAGAATTGGCTCAAAGCCATCTGCTGCGCAATTTCTGGTGAAATGTATCGTTGGCCACTATTAACCACTCGAATTGCATTTACCATTTCATCCGGACCTGCCCCTTTAGTAAGGTAACCAGCAGCTCCAGCTTGCATCACTTTAGTTGGAAACGGATTTTCCGTATGAACAGTTAAAACGATGATTTTAACATCAGGGTTGAAACGCAAGATCTTCTTGGTTGCTTCTAAGCCACCAATACCAGGCATATTCATATCCATCAAAATAACGTCAGTATTGTTAGTACGACACCATTTTGCAGCATCTTCACCGCTTTCAGCTTCCCCTGCTACGTTCATTCCACGGACGTCTTCAATAATACGTCGTATCCCTGTGCGAACCAGCTCGTGATCATCTACAAGGAAAACATTTATCAAACTTGTATCTCCACACTATTAATTGGCTCTGCAACCACTGTGTCATTTCATCTGTTTGAAACAATTGAACAAAGGAACAGTGGATCGCAGCATTGAGTACATCTTAACTTAATTACTAAAAAAAAGCTCTGTTGAATATGTGCTGAAACACGAACTTTAGCAAGTACTTATTAACAAATAAGCTAACTAAAACAACAAGCTTTTTCTAAAAATCAACCAGTTAAAACAACACCCAATAAAATTACATAAGATAAAGATATTTTCAATACCATTGAATAACCATTCGCGACAATTTCACTTATTTGCTTATAGAGTCCCGTTATTTGCCTCTACTAACTAGAATTTAGTTAGTATTTTTACTGCCTTTTGTGCGCAGAAGGTCGCTAGATGGTAGTATTCGATTCCCCATTTCAATAGGTTACTACATTGGATATTCAGCAAGGCTTTGTACTCACAAGACAAGCAAGAGATTTTTCAGGGCGCACACAAATCGACTTGTGGTTAAGCACCCCTCAAGGCCCTACTCTGCTGACGATTCAAAATGAAAAACCGGTATTTTTTGTCGCTCAATCTGACGTTGAGGCATGTCAGGCAATCGCAGCGAAAGAGTCGATCGATTGCCAATTTAAGCCTCTAGAATTAGCCACATTCGAGCAAACACCTCTCGCCGCGTGTTACACCTCACTGTCGAGAAGCAGCTTTGGTTTAGCGCAAGCCTTTCACAACGAAGAAATCCAAACCTTTGAAAGCGATATTCGACTCGCCGATCGATTCTTGATGGAACGTTTTATCAAGGGAAGTATTGAGTTCACCGGATCTGCTGTGCAAAAAAATCAGCATCGTCGAGTCTCAAACGCAAAATGCCGAGCAGGTGATTACTTACCCAGTCTATCTGTGGTCTCGCTTGATATTGAGTGTTCGGAAAAAGGCGTGCTTTATTCAATTGGCCTAGACAGCCCGATGGACAGCCGAGTAATCATGGTCGGCGAAGCACAACAAGCTGAAACCAATATCCAATGGGTTGCCAACGAGAAAGCGCTACTTGAAGCCATGATAGCTTGGTTCTCTGAATTTGATCCTGACATCATCATTGGCTGGAATGTTATCGACTTCGATTTTAGGCTGCTGCACAAACGTTCAGAATGGAACGAAGTGAAGCTCAACATCGGCAGAGACAACCAACCGAGCTTTTTCCGCAGTTCTGCTCAAAATCAGCAAGGTTTTATCACGATTCCGGGGCGCGTTGTCTTGGATGGTATTGATATGCTCAAGACAGCGACCTACCACTTCCGTTCTTGGTCTCTTGAGTCGGTATCGCAAGAGCTGCTTGGGGAAGGCAAAGACATCCATAACGTTCATGACCGTATGGATGAGATAAACCGAATGTTTAAGTTCGATAAACCCTCACTCGCTAAGTACAACCTTCAAGACTGCGTACTGGTAAACAGCATCTTCGAGCACACTCACCTACTCGACTTCGCGATTGAGCGCTCTCGATTAACCGGTGTTGAGCTGGATCGCGTTGGTGGCTCTGTTGCGGCCTTTACTAACTTATATCTGCCTCAAATCCACAGAGCGGGTTATGTCGCACCGAACTTAGAGCCAGAGAATTGGATTGCGAGCCCCGGCGGTTATGTGATGGATTCAATTCCCAATCTGTACGACTCGGTTTTGGTACTCGATTTTAAGAGCCTGTATCCATCGATCATTCGCTCGTTTCTGATTGACCCTATGGGACTAATTGAAGGGTTGAAGCTTGAACTAGGCCCAGCAGAAAACCAAGCCGTTGATGGCTTTCGAGGTGGGCAATTCCACCGCTCTAAACACTTCTTGCCCGAGATGATCGAAAACCTTTGGGCTGCACGTGATGTGGCGAAGAAGAACAACGAGAAAGCGTTCTCTCAGGCGATTAAGATCATCATGAACTCATTCTATGGTGTGTTAGGTTCGTCTGGTTGTCGTTTCTTCGATACCCGGTTAGCGTCTTCAATTACCATGCGTGGACATGAGATCATGAAGCAAACCAAGGTTCTGATCGAAGACAAAGGCTATCAAGTGATTTACGGCGATACCGATTCAACCTTCGTGTCTCTGAACGGCAGTTATGATCAGCAAAAAGCAGACGAGATCGGGAACACACTGGTCGCTTACATCAACGATTGGTGGACGAATCACTTAAAAGAGACCCACAACCTAACCTCAATACTCGAATTGGAATACGAGACTCACTATCGCAAGTTTCTAATGCCGACCATTAGAGGTTCAGAAACCGGCTCGAAGAAACGTTATGCCGGATTAATCACTCAAGGCGATAAAGAAAAGATCATATTTAAAGGGCTTGAGAGTGCACGCACCGATTGGACACCTCTCGCACAGCAATTCCAACAAACCTTGTATGAGATGGTGTTTCACGATCAAGATCCAACCGACTACGTCAGACAGTTTGTTGATGAAACCTCTGCTGGCAAACATGATGATTTATTGGTGTATCAAAAGCGCTTACGCCGCAAATTACATGAATACCAAAAGAACATTCCGCCGCAGGTTCGCGCAGCTCGTATGGCCGATGAGATCAATGCTCAGTTAGGGCGCCCTCTTCAATACCAAAATAAAGGACGCATTGAGTATTTGATTACTCTGAGTGGCCCTGAGCCCAAGGAGTATTTAAAGAGTGGTATCGATTATCAGCACTATATCGACAAGCAGATTAAACCGGTCGCAGAGGCAATACTGCCCTTCATCGGTTTAGACTTTGAAAGAGTTAGTGGGCAGCAGTTGGGTTTGTTCTAGCACTATATTCAATATGCTCTTAAAACGAAAAAAGCAGAGATATGTTCTTCAGCACACTCTGCTTTTTAGTATCAATGGATCGGTTATAAATCTCTATCCGATTCTGAACTCGGTTTTCTGATACTGCTTAATCAACCACTCACCAAAGCCATCAAGAATACCGATCACCGAACGTTTAGGGATTGGTCGACCAGAAAGTAAAATGCCCAACCTTTGGATTTCGACTTCTCGATCTGGGTGATACTTCAAGAACTGTTGGCCACATTCAACAGGATCATCGTACCAATATTTATCGCGGTACATCACCAGTGAGTAACTCGCCCGTAGAAGCTTCTTGGCAATAATCACCTGCGCAGCGACTTGTTGTTCTGGCGTTGTCGCTCGTGCGATCTTGTTGCGATACACCGCCAACCAGTTTTCCGCATCCATATTCCAGTGCTTAGCGATTTCCCAACTTGTTTCAAAATCACCATAGCAGTCTGATAAGTCTTCACCATGCACACACACGGCTAAATGCTTGAGCATAAAACCCCAAGTGAAGATATTGTCGAAATCGACTATCTCACTCACTAAGGTAGTTTTTATCGCCACTTGAGTTACCTGCGGGAAGCTCTTTTGGAAACGCCATTTGATGGTGTTCAACAAAGTGGTTCGTTGGTCAGGAAACGGTCGATGGGTCACCACAACCACATCTAGATTGGAGCGACCGAAGACGGCTTGCTTACGAGCCACACTGCCATAAATATAAATACTGTGCAGATTAGATCCTAATCCACCTTTTAGAAAGGTAATCAGATCGTTAACCACAGGTTGAAATTCAGGTTGAAAAGGCTGTGTTGGGTCAATAACGGGTAGCTGCATAGGTCGTTTCGGTAAATAAAATAATGATTTAACTATAACTCTATGATCGCCTAGGTGACTTTATGATTCAAGCTATTCCTATTTATAGCATCTCCGAGATATAATCAGCGGATAGACCCACTAAGGACAAACACAAAATGCCTAGAGCAAGTGAAATTAAAAAAGGTTTTGCTATCACAGTAGAAAGCAAAACAGTGATCGTTAAAGATATCGAAGTAACAACACCAGGCGGCCGTGGCGGCCAAAAGATTTACCGCTTCCGTGGTAACGATGTAGCAACTGGCGTTAAAACTGAAGTTCGCCACAAGGCTGACGAAATTGTTGAAACTATTGACGTAACTAAGCGTGCAGTAATGTTCTCTTACGTTGATGGCAACGAGTACATCTTCATGGACAACGAAGATTACACACAATTCATCTTCAACGGTGAGACTATCGAAGACGAACTACTGTTCATCAACGAAGAAACTCAAGGCATGTACGCGATCCTTATCGACGGCAACGCTGCAACGCTTGAGCTACCAACATCTGTTGAACTAGTTATCGAAGAGACTGATCCTTCAATCAAAGGTGCATCAGCGTCTGCTCGTACTAAGCCTGCTCGTCTTTCTACAGGTCTTACTATTCAAGTACCTGAATACATCGCGACTGGCGACAAAGTAGTAGTAAACACTGCTGAACGTAAATACATGAACCGCGCAAGCTAAGATACTTATTATGACCGAAGCTAACGACCTAATGTCTTATGACGACGCAATTGACACTGCATACGACATCTTCCTAGAGATGGCACCTGACAACCTAGAGCCTGCAGACGTGATTCTTTTCACTGCTCAGTTTGAAGATCGTGGCGCAGCAGAGCTTGTTGAAACTGGCGATGATTGGGTTGAACATGTTGGCTTTGAAGTCGACAAAGAGATCTACGCTGAAGTGCGCATTGGTCTTGTGAATGAAGCTGATGACGTTCTAGACGACGTATTTGCTCGCATGTTAATCAGCCGTGATCCAGAACATAAGTTCTGCCACATGCTGTGGAAACGCGACTAATACCGCTGTTGACGCTCATCTGCATGAGTAAACAAGTATTCATGTAAGCGAGTTAAAAGTTAGCCGAGCCCATTGCTCGGCTATTTTTATCACGCTATTTTCCATCGTGATTCATCACTTTCATCATCAACGTTAGATTCACTGATTATGACCAAAGCAAAAACAGACACACAATCAAAAGGCTATGCCTGCATTGGCCTAGTTAACCCAAAGACGCCAGAAAACGTAGGCTCAGTGATGCGAGCAGCTGGCTGCTACGGCGCCAACTCTGTGTTTTACACTGGCACACGCTACGACCATGCGCGAAAATTCCATACCGATACCAAAGAAAAGCACTTAGCCCTGCCTTTGATTGGTGTTGAAGAGCTGAAAGATATTATTCCAGTAGGCTGCGTGCCGGTTGCTGTTGATCTGATTGAAGGTGCTAAGCCTCTACCTGATTACAAGCACCCACCACGTGCGTTTTACATTTTTGGCCCAGAAGATGGCACGCTAAAGAAAGAAATCACAGATTTCTGTCGTGAGACGATTTACGTTCCGACCAACGGCTGTATGAATCTAGCGGCATCAGTGAATGTTGTGCTTTACGACCGACTGGCGAAAGGCGATAACTTTTCGAATCATAAGTAAAAGAAACGAGATACGAGATACGAG